>CAXAYM010000191.1:0-4948 GCA_963973175.1 uncultured Arenimonas sp. | reverse complement strand
GGCATGCGCGCGATGGTCTCTGCGACCGTCATCGGGCAGCGCGCCTGTGCGCGGGCGGGCGTGCAATGGCTGGACCAGAGCGTGCACCTGCTCGCGATTCGCCCGCGCCGGGGGCCAAACGGCTGGCTGGGGCTGGAGCGGCACTACGGTTTCGAATATTCCACCGGCGGCGAAGACCGGCACGCCGGCCGCATCGTGCTGCACGGGCGCAAGCTGAAGGCATTGGCCGGCCCGGTCGCGCAATCGTCGGAATCCGGGCCTATTTGACCACGCGCAGGTGGCTGCGCTTGGGCGGTTCGCCGCCGGAATCCGGGCCGGAGGGTGGCTCGTCGGGCGAATCGTCGCCGCCCACGTCGGCGCCGTCGTCCGGCAGCATCATGCCCTGGCCGGTTTCCTGGGCGTAGATCGCCAGCACCGCACCGACCGGTACGTAGACCGACTGGCTGACGCCGCCGAAGCGCGCCATGAAACCCACGCCCTGGTTGTCGATCATCAGCTGAGCGACGGCGCGCGGGGCGATGTTCAGCACCACCTTGCCGTCCTTGACCGTGCCGGCGGGCACCTGCACGTCGTCGCGCGTGGCGTCCACCAGCAGGTAGGGCGTCATGCCGTTGTCGTTGATCCACTCATTCAGCGCCCGCAGCAGGTAGGGGCGGTTGGATCCCATCCGGGGTGCCTGGGTCATTGCGGGATGTCGCGCAGCGCCCGTTCCTCGGGGGTCAGGCTGCGCAGGTAGGCCGGGTTGCGGAAGATGCGGTTGCCGTAGTCCTCGATGACCTTGGCCTCCTTGGGCAGCTGCACGCCCAGGGACGGCAGGCGCCAGACGATTGGCGCGATCGCGCAGTCGGCCAGGCTCATTTCCGGGTTCAGGAAGAACTTGGAGGCCTTGAACAACGGCAGCGAGGCGATCAGCAGCTCCTTCAGGCGCTTGCGACCGGCATCGGCCTGGGCCTTGGTGCCGTGCTGCACGGCCTGCACGTGCGGGACCCAGTCGTGTTCGAGCCGCAGCATCGCCAGGCGCAGGCGCGCGCGCGACAGCGGGTCGACCGGCATCAGCGGCGGGTGCGGATAGCGCTCGTCCAGGTACTCGGAGACCACGGAGGCCGCGTAGAGCACCAGGTCGCGATCCACCAGCGTCGGCACCGAGTGGTAGGGATTGAGGTCCACCAGGTCTTCGGGCGGGTTGGTCGGATCGACCGGGATCAGGTCGTAACTGACGCCCTTGGCCGCCAGGACGAGGCGGACCCGGTGGCAGACGACGCAATCGCGGGCGGAAAACAGGGTCAGGGCATTGCGAATGCGCGGACTGGCAGCCATCAAGGGATCCCCCAGGGTGCCGCCAGCCCCTGCCGGCGGTCATCGGAAGCCTTAACCCTGCCCGAAATGCCGGCTTTCCCGCAAGCCGGCGCCCCGGAAAAACGAAGGGCCGCCCGAAGGCGGCCCCAAGCCACTGATTTACAAAGAAATCAGTGAACGTCGCGCCAGTATTCCAGCTTCAGCAGGTAGGCGATGAACGTGAAGAAGGCCAGGAAGAGGATGACCCAGACGCCGATCGACTCGCGCTTGAGGGCGGCCGGCTCGGCCACGTACTGCAGGAAGGCGCTGATGTCGCGGGCGGTGCGATCGAACTCCTCCGGGCTCTGGCGGCCGGGCGTGGCCAGCTCGAGCTTGCTCAGGTGCGCGGCGCCGTCATGGCCCTGGTCGTAGACCGGGCGCTGGATGCCCTGCAGCTCCCAAAGCACGTTCGGCATCGAGGCACCCGGGAAGACCGTGTTGTTCCAGCCGATCGGGCGGGCTTCGTCGATGTAAAAGCCCTTGAGGTAGCTGTAGATCCAGTCGGCGCCGCCCAGCTTGGCGCGGGCCACCAGGCTCAGGTCGGGCGCGGTGGCGCCAAACCAGGCCTGGGCGTCGCCCGTGGGGATGCCGGTACGGATGGTTTCACCGATGGCGGCCTGGGGCGGCACCAGGTACTGCTCGACCAGCTCCGGCGGCAGGTCCAGGTCGCTGGCGACGCGCGAGTAGCGGTGCATCGACAGCGCATGGCAGCCCGCGCAGTAGTTCATGAACAGGCCGGCGCCGCGCTGCAGCGAAGCCTTGTCGTTCAGGTCGGTGCCCGAGTGCTCCAGGGCCGGGCCCGGGCCGGCGGCCAGGCCAAGCGCCGGCAGCAGCACCAGCAGGAAGGCGAAACAGCGCAGCTTAGTCATGCGAAGGCACCCGCTCGGGAACGGCCTTGGTCTGGCCCATCGCGGACCAGAAAGGCATGAGGATGAAGAAGGCGAAGTAATAGGCGGTCAGGATCTGGGCCACCAGCTTCTGGATGTCCGAACCGGACTGCGCGCCCAGCCAGCCCAGCACCACGAAGCTGATGCAGAACAGCGTGATCAGCACCTTGTGCAGCATCGGGCGGTAGCGGATGGAGCGCACCTTGCAGCGGTCCAGCCACGGCAGCGCGAACAGGATCATGGTGGCGCCGCCCATGACGATCACGCCGAACAGCGGATGCGGGATGGCGCGCAGCATCGCGTAGAACGGGGTGAAGTACCACACCGGCTTGATGTGCGCCGGGGTGACCATCGGGTTGGCCTGGATAAAGTTGTCCCACTCCAGGAACCAGCCCCCCATCGTCGGCGCGAAGAAGACGATGAAGGCGAACAGGATGAGGAAGAAACCGGCGCCGAACAGGTCCTTGACCGTGTAGTACGGATGGAAGGCGATGCCGTCCTTCGGCTTGCCGTTGGCGTCCTTGACCTTCTTGATGTCCACGCCTTCCGGATTGTTCGAACCCACTTCGTGCAGCGCGCCCAGGTGCAGCACCACCAGCAGCAGGAGCACCAGCGGCAGCGCGATCACGTGCAGGGCGAAGAAGCGGTTGAGCGTGGCGTCGGCGACGAGGTAGTCACCGCGGATCCATTCGGTCAGCTCGGGGCCGATGAAGGGAATCGTGCCGAACAGGTTGATGATGACCTGCGCGCCCCAGTAGGACATCTGGCCCCAGGGCAGCACGTAGCCCATGAAGGCCTCGGCCATCAGCACCAGGAAGATCACCACGCCCAGCACCCAGACCAGTTCGCGCGGCTTCTGGTACGAGCCGTAGATCAGGCCGCGGAACATGTGCAGGTACACCACCACGAAGAACAGCGAAGCGCCCGTGGAGTGCATGTAGCGGATCAGCCAGCCCCACTCGACGTCGCGCATGATGTACTCGACCGAGGCGAAGGCCTCGGCCGCGGACGGCTTGTAGTGCATCGTCAGGAAGATGCCGGTGACGATCTGGTTGACCAGCACCAGCATCGCCAGCGAGCCGAAGTAGTACCAGAGGTTGAAGTTCTTCGGAGCGTAGTACTCCGACATGTGCTTCTTGTACGCCGGGACCAGGCCCGGGGTGCGGGCGTTGAACCAGCCGACCACCCCGTCGATGCCACGTGAGAACTTGCTGGCCATTTACGCAGCCTCCCCGGGGGCGACGCCGACCATCACGCGGTTGTCGTCGATGAAGTGATAGGGCGGAACCTCGAGGTTCGACGGCGCCGGCACGCCCTGGAAGACGCGGCCGGCCAGGTCGAAGCGCGAGTTGTGGCAGGGGCAGTAGAAACCGCCCTGCCATTCGCTGTCGAAGGGCTGCGGCTGCAGTTCGGGCACGTAGCTGGGCGAGCAGCCCAGGTGGGTGCAGATGCCGACGATGACCGCGAGCTCGGGCTTGATCGAGCGGACCTCGTTCTTGGCGAAGGCCGGGGTCTGGTCGGCATTGTCCGAGTTGGGGTCGCGCAGGCGGTCGTCGAGCGACTTCAGCGCGGCCAGCTGCTCCGGCGTGCGCTTGAAGATCCAGACCGGCTTGCCGCGCCACTGCACGATCATGCGCATGCCGGGCTCGAGCTCGATCTTGCTGATGTCGACCTCGACCGGGGCGCCGGCCGTCTGGGCCCGGGCGCTGGGCTTCCAGGAACTGATGAACGGCACCGCGGCGAACCCGACGCCCACCGCGCCGACAACGGCGGTGCTGGCAGTCAGGAAGCGGCGACGCCCCGTGTTGACCCCTTGGTTAGCCATCCGGCTCTCCGAAACGTTTGCTAAGTGGCTGAAAAACGGCGACCAGCCCAACCGGGGCCGGCAAAGACGCGCAATTGTAGCGGACGGGGCGCGAGAGCGACAACGCCGGGTCGGGAAAGGCCGGGGCAGCCCCCGGCGACGGCCTTCAGTTGGCCGCAAGGGCCCCGCGGTAGCGGTCGGCCAGCTGGCCCACGCGCTGCACGTAGCGCTGGGTTTCCGCATAGGGCGGCACGCCGCCATGGCGGTCCACGGCCCCTTCCCCGGCGTTGTAGCCGGCGGCGGCCAGGGTCAGGTCGCCGTTGTAGCGCTTGAGCAGCCAGGCCAGGTACTGCACGCCGCCGCGGATGTTCTGTTCGGGCTGGAACACGTCGGTGACGCCGAAGCGGCTGGCCGTGGCCGGGATCAGCTGCATCAGGCCCTGGGCGCCGGCGTGCGAGACGGCATTGGGCCGGAAGGCCGATTCGGCATGGATGATCGCGCGCCCCACCGCCTCCTCGACCCCGAACTCGCTGGCCGCGGCCTTCACCTCGCCGGCGTAGGCGTCCAGGTTCAGGCGCACGTTGCCGAAGTCCACGCCGGGCAGCACGCCGCAGGCGTAGCAGGTCTCGACGTAGCTGAACAACATCTTCGCGCCGGCGCCGGGCTGGGGCACGTTGGTGTAGTGCACGACGCCGTCGCGTTCGAACTTGTAGACCGCGCCGCGCGTGACCTTGGCGCCCGAGACGGCCGCCACCGGGGCCAGCGACTGGCCAGCCGAGGCGGTCTGGAAGCGCACGGCGCGGCCCGGCTTGCCGCCGCCACCCCCGCCGCCCTTGGCCGCGGGCGCCGGGGCGCGGGGCCGGGCATCGCTCGCGGTGTAGGTGGAAACGACCTTGCAGCTCGAGCCGGCGATCTTCTTGCC
>CAXAYM010000190.1:0-4954 GCA_963973175.1 uncultured Arenimonas sp. | reverse complement strand
GGCGTGCGCGGCCATGTCACCATCGGCATGGGCGCGCAGATCGCCGCCCATCTCGCCAACGCCGACGTCGAAACCGTCCTGTTCGACCTTCCGGCCAAGGAAGGCAAGCCCAACGGCATCGTCGACAAGGCCATCGCCAACCTGGGCAAGCTCTCGCCCTCGCCGCTGGCCAGCAAGTCCAAGGTCGCGGCCATCACCGCGGCCAATTACGACCAGCACCTGCACCTGCTCGAGGACTGCGACCTGATCATCGAGGCCATCGCCGAGCGCATGGACTGGAAGAAGGACCTGTACGACAAGATCGAGAACCACGTGGCCCCGCACGCCATCCTGGCCTCGAATACTTCCGGCTTGTCAATCAATGGCTTGGCTGAGGTTCTTCCGGAATCACTTCATACCCGGTTCTGCGGCGTGCACTTCTTCAACCCGCCGCGCTACATGCACCTGGCCGAGCTCATCCCCTGCGCGAAGACTGACCGGGAAGTCCTTGAAGGACTTGAGACTTTCCTGGTCACGACCCTGGGCAAGGGCGTGGTCTACGCCAAGGACACGCCGAACTTCATCGGCAACCGCATCGGCGTGTTTTCGATCCTGGCCACGCTCCACCATACGGCCGAGTGCAAGCTCGGCTTCGACGAAGTCGATGCCCTGACCGGCCCGCTGCTGGGGCGCCCGAAGTCGGCGACCTACCGCACCTCCGACGTGGTCGGCCTCGACACCATGGCCCATGTCATCAAGACCATGGCCGACACCCTGCCCGACGATCCCTGGCACAAATACTTCAAGGCCCCGGACTGGCTCAAGGCGCTTATCGAGAAGGGTGCGCTGGGCCAGAAGACCGGTGCCGGCATCTTCATGAAGAAGGGCAAGGAGATCCAGGTGCTGGACCTCAAGGCCCAGGACTACCGCCCCGCCACCGGCGCCGCCGACCCGGAGCTCGTGGCCATCCTGAAGAACAGGAACCCGGCCGAGAAGTTCGCCCAGCTGCGCGCCAGCGACCACCCGCAGGCGAAGTTCCTGTGGGCGATGTTCCGCGACCTGTTCCATTACAGCGCCTACCACCTGAGCTCGATCGCCGATACCGCCCGTGACGTCGACCTGGCCATCCGCTGGGGTTACGGCTGGAAGCTGGGCCCGTTCGAGACCTGGCAGGCCGCCGGCTGGAAGCAGGTGGCCGAGTGGATCGCCGAGGACATCGTGGCCGGCAAGGCCATGTCCAGCGCGCCCCTGCCCGACTGGGTGTTCGACGGTCGCGACGGCGTGCATGCGGCCGAGGGCAGCTTCAGCCCGGCCAAGGGCGAGAAGCTGCCGCGTTCGAACCTGGCCGTTTACAACCGCCAGCGTTTCCCCGACCCGGTGCTGGGCGAACGCGCCAGCCCGGGCGACACCGTCTTCGAAACCGACGCGGTGCGCATGTGGCACGACGGCGACGGCATCGCGGTGCTGGGCTTCAAGACCAAGATGCACACCGTCAGCGACGGCGTGCTGGCCGGCATCCAGGAAGCCGTGGACCGCGCCGAGAAGGGTTTCCGCGGCCTGGTGATCTGGCAGCCGAGCGAACCGTTCTCGGCCGGCGCCGACCTGGCCGGGGCCCTGGGCTCGCTGCAGGCCGGCAAGCTCGACGAGTTCGAGGCGATGGTCGCCACCTTCCAGGCCACCAGCCAGCGCATCAAGTACTCGCTGGTGCCGGTGGTCGCGGCCGTGCGCGGCCTCGCCCTGGGCGGCGGCTGCGAGTTCCAGATGCACGCGGCGCGCAGCGTGTTCGCGCTCGAAAGCTACGTCGGCCTGGTCGAGGCCGGCGTCGGCCTGCTGCCCGCCGGCGGCGGCCTGAAGGAAATCGCCGTGCGCGCCGCGCAGGCGGCGGGCCCGGGCGGCGACGTGTTCGCCGAGCTCAAGCCCTACTTCGAGGCGGTGGCGATGGGCAAGGTGTCCACGTCCGCCTTCGAGGCCAAGGAACTCAAGCTGGCCCGCGAGGCGGACCCGGTGGTGTTCAACGCCCATGAGCTGCTGCACGTGGCCAAGGCACAGGCCCTGGCGCTGGCCGAATCGGCTTATCGCCCGCCCCTGCCCGCACGCGCCATCCCGGTGGCCGGCGACGTCGGCATCGCCACCTTCCGGATGATGCTCGAGAACATGATCGAAGGCCGCTTCATCTCCGAACACGACTACGAGGTCAGCAAGCGCATCGCCACGGTGATGTGCGGCGGCGAGGTGGATCGTGGCGCCCTGGTGGACGAGGACTGGCTGCTGCGGCTCGAGCGCGAGCATTTCGTCGCGCTGGCCCAGATGCCCAAGACCCAGGAACGCATCGCCCACATGCTCAAGACCGGCAAGCCGCTTCGTAACTGAGCGGCGACGAGGACAAACCAATGACCAAGCAAATCCAGGACGCCTACATCGTCGCCACCACCCGCACCCCGGTGGGCAAGGCCCCGCGCGGCGTCTTCCGCAACACCCGCCCCGATGAAATGCTGGCCCACGTGCTCAAGGCCGTGGTCGAACAGTGCCCCGGCATCGACACCAGCCGCATCGACGACGCCATCATCGGCTGCGCCATGCCCGAGGGCGAGCAAGGCATGAACGTGGCGCGCATCGGCGTGCTGCTGGCCGGCCTGCCCGAAGTGGTGGCCGCGCAGACCATCAACCGCTTCTGTTCCTCGGGCCTGCAGGCCGTGGCGCTGGCGGCCGACCAGATCCGGCTGGGAAATGCCGACCTGGTGCTGGCCGGCGGCACCGAGTCCATGTCCATGGTGCCGATGATGGGCAACAAGGTCGCCATGAGCCCGAAGGTCTTCCAGGACGACAATGTGGCGATCGCCTACGGCATGGGCATCACCGCCGAGAAGGTCGCCGAGGAATGGAAGGTCAGCCGCGAAGACCAGGACGCGTTCGCGCTCGCCTCGCACCAGAAGGCGCTGGCCGCGCAGGCCGCCGGTGAGTTCAAGGAAGAGATCTCGCCCTACGGCGTCATCTCCCGCCAGCCGGTGCTCGGCGGCGACAAGATCCAGCAGCGCGAGCTGGTGGTCGAGCACGACGAAGGCCCGCGGCCGGACACCAGCGCCGAAGGCCTGGCCAAGCTGCGTGCGGTGTTCCGCAACGGCGGCTCGGTGACCGCGGGCAACAGCTCGCAGATGTCCGACGGCGCCGGCGCGGTGATGCTGGCATCGGAGTCGGCGATCAAGCAGTACGGCCTGACCCCGCTGGCGCGTTTCGTCAGCTTCTCGGTCGCCGGCGTCCGCCCGGAAGTGATGGGCATCGGTCCGATCGCAGCGATTCCGAAGGCGCTAAAGCAGGCGGGCCTGAGCCAGGACCAGCTGGACTGGATCGAGCTCAACGAGGCCTTCGCCGCGCAGGCGCTGGCCGTCATCCGCACCTGCGAGCTCGACCCGGCCAAGGTGAACCCGCTGGGCGGCGCCATCGCCCTGGGCCACCCGCTGGGCGCCACCGGCGCCATCCGCACCGCGACCATCGTGCACGGCCTGCGCCGCCGCCAGCAGAAGTACGGCATGGTCACCATGTGCATCGGCACCGGCATGGGCGCCGCGGGCATCTTCGAAGCCCTCTGACGCAAACGCTGGAGCTGGAAAGGAACGGGCCCTTCGGGCCCGTTTTTTCCTGGCTAAGCCATCCGGGTGCCGTTGGGCACCGGGCGTTCGAGGGTGGTGATGACGACGCCCTCGTCGGTCGGAAAGCCGGTGAGCAGGAATTCGGAGCGCACCGGGCCGACCTGCTTGGGCGGGAAGTTGATGACGCCGACGATCTGCCGGCCGACCAGGTCGTCGGCGCCGTAGAGCGTCTTGACCTGGGCGCTGGTCTTGCGCACGCCGTGCGGTCCGAAATCGACCCAGAGTTTCCAGGCCGGCTTGCGCGCCTCGGGAAAGTCCTCGACCCGCTGCACCGTGCCGGCGCACAGCATCACCTTCTCGAAATCGGCCCAGCTGATCAGCCCGGCCTGGTCTTCCTGTCCGCTCATCGTCCTTCCCGCCAGTCCTTCCAGGCGTCACGGGCCTGGTACCACCAATAGCTTAACTGGGCGCCGGCGAAACCGGCGGGCTTGAGCGCCGATACCAGCCCGTAGTCCGCCATTTCGCGCCAGCGCGGGTCCCCGTGGGCGATCGCGGAGGCCAGCAGTTCGCCGGCGAAGGTCGTGGGCGCCACGCCGTGGCCACCAAAGGCCTGCGCCAGCCAAAGTCCCTCGTCCACCTTGCCGACCTGCGGCATCTGGTGCCGCGCGTAGCTCATCAGGCCGGACCAGGCACGCTCGATGCGCAGATCGTGCAGCTGTGGGAAAACCCGCAGCATGTCCCGCCGCAACAAACGTCGCACCGCGTCGGGCGACCGGTCGAATACCGATATCCGCCCGCCCCACAGCAGGCGGGTGTCCGGCAGCGGCCGGTAGTAGTCAAAGGCGAAGCGGGTGTCGTAAATCGCCGCCCGCGTGCGCAGCACCTCGTCCAGGCGCCCACCCAGCGGTTCGGTGACCATCACGTAGGTGGCGATCGGCAGGACGCCGGCATCCACCTCGCGGTGCAGCCCGGCCAGATAACCGCCGCAGGCCAGCACCACGTGGCGGGCGAAGACCTCGCCATCGCGATCCAGGGCGATCGCCGGGCTGCATTCATGGATGCGGGCCCCGCCCGCCGCCGCGGCGGTGGCCAGGCCGCGGGCATAGGCCAGCGGGTCGAAATGCAGGGCGTTGGCTTCGTACACCCCTTCGGTGTAACGCTCGCTGGCGATGCGATGCGCCATCTCCTGCCGGTCAAGCCATTGCCAGTGCACGCCGAAATGCTCGGCCAGCAGGCGCTGGCGCGCCCGCAGCACCGCCGGGTCGCGGAACCAGTTCGCCCAGACCACGCCGGCGTCGGTCGCGTCGCAGGCGATGGCATGGCGGCCGATGCGCTGGCGGATCAAGTTCACCGCGTCCACCGTGCCCTGGTAGAGCGCCTGCGCCCGC
>CAXAYM010000189.1:0-4965 GCA_963973175.1 uncultured Arenimonas sp. | reverse complement strand
ACAAGGCGCAGGCGACGCATCATCCAGGGTCTCCGGGGCAGGACGTTCGCCCGCCACGATACCCAAACCGTCGTGACGACGCCCTCATGGCCCGGGGCTCCAGGAGGATGTGCTCAGCGGGCCGGTCCGTGCTCGACCCGGTAGTCGATCGGCTTGTAGCGGAAGTTGTTCGACTGGCCGGCCGAACAGGCCGTCATGCCCACCACCAGGGGCATCAGCGCCCGCAGGCGGACGTGGTCCCCGGGCTTGCTCAGCGGTGGCTTCACCGTGACGGCGCCGGATTCGCCGTCGAAGTGCACGTGCATGAAGACGTTGAAGGCGATCGGGATGCGGTCGGCGCCGATGCCATGCGGCGCCAGCGCGGCCGCCAGGTTGCCTTCGCAGCCCGGGCGGTCGTCGGTTTCGCCGTAGATGATGCGGAAGGTGTCCTTCGAGCACGGCGTCAGCGTGAAGTCGTGCCGGCCGCAGGTGTCCTCGACGATCTCGAACATCGGCCGGCTGCGGTTCGAATACAGCAGGTCGCCGGTGCTCAGCCAGAGCCTGGCGGCATAGTCGATCGATCGCCCGGACGAGAGGTATTCCTCGAGGTCTTCGGCGTTGAAGGCCACCAGGTCGCTGACCTGCTGGCCTTCGGGATCGATGATCACCAGTTCGTCGCCGGCGGCCAGCGTTTCGGCGCGGGCCGAACAGGGCGGGATGCGTTGCGTCGGCGTCATCGTGGCTTGCTCACGTGGAAGGGGCAGCGCCAGCCGGGCTCGACGGCGCGGCCGCTGTATTGGCGTGTTTCCGGCGCGGTGCCGAAATCGGCCAGGTTGGGGTTGATCGAGCCCTGCAGGGCCATGTCGCGCTCGCGGGTGGCCGCCTGCATCTTGGCGTAGCGGCCGTCCTCGCGCAGCCGGTCGAACTGGCGGTGCGAATTGAAGACCAGCACCGGGAAGGGCAGCCGGCGTGCGATCCGCGAGGCGCCGGCATGCAGGCCGATGACGAAAAACGGGTGTCCGCCGAGGCTGAGGCTGAAGTGGGGGTCGTCCGGATCCCGGGACACGTCCTGCGCCCAGCGTGAGCCGCGCCGCACGTCGAGCAGGTGAAGCCGCTGCAGCTGCGACCACAGCAGGGCTTCGAAGCGGGTTTCGCTGGTCTCCCCGGGTCCGTCGAAGACTGCGGCGAGCGAATGCACGGTGGTGTCTTCCGGGTCGTCGTGTTCACGGCGGCGGGCGAAACGCACGATGCGGTCGAGCAGCGGGCCGTCGTTGGCGCGCGAGCCCAGCGGACCGAAAGCGTGGACGTCCAGCGTGTCCCTGGCCAGCGCGGCTTTCGCGCCGACGCAGGGGAAGTCGCCGGCCTCGACGTGCTCGCGGAAGGCCGAGATGCGGGCCTCGGCCTCGGCGTGGGCGGGCGTGGGCCGGGTTCGTCCGGGGGGCGTGCGCATGATGACAAGGCCTCGTTTCGGGTTCGCCAACACCCTAACGGGGCCGCCATGTCCCGCGTCTAAACCTGCAATACGCAGTCGGCGTCCTGCATTTTGAAAGGCCGGCGGTCCGCGGGCCGCGGCCCTCGCGTAGAATCCCGCCCCATGGAAAACCAGACCCAAAGCGCCGAACAGGCGCGCCTGCTGGCCAAGGGCCCGTTCCCGGACTACCCCTTCGCGCCCAAGTCCTTCGTGCACCCCAACGGCCTGACCCAGAGCTACCTCGACGAGGGCCAGGGCGAGGTCGTGCTGATGCTGCACGGCAACCCGTCCTGGTCCTACTACTGGCGCAAGCTGGTGCTGGGCCTGCGCGACCGTTACCGCTGCATCGTGCCCGACCACATGGGCATGGGCCTGTCGGACAAGCCGGGCGATGCCGCCTACACCTACACGCTGCGCAGCCGCATCCAGGACCTGGACCGCCTGCTCGAACACGCCGGTGTCACCGGCGACGTCACCCTGGCGGTGCACGACTGGGGCGGCATGATCGGCTTCGGCTGGGCGCTCAAGCACAGCGAACGCATCAAGCGCCTGGTGATCCTCAACACCGCGGCTTTCCCGCTGCCGCCGGCCAAGCCGCTGCCGTGGCAACTCAATCTTGGCCGCAACTGGCGCCTGGGCGAGTGGCTCATCCGCGGCGCCAACGCCTTCGCCGGCGGCGCCGCCAGCCAGGGCGTGGAAAAGCCGCTGGCGCCGGAGGTCAAGCGTGCGCTGCTGGCGCCCTACGACAACTGGCAGACGCGCATCTCGACGGTGCGTTTCGTGCAGGACATTCCGCTGCAGCCCGGCGACCGCGCCTGGGACCTGGTCGAAGACGCCGGCAAGCGCCTGCCTTCCTACGCCGATCGCCCGGCCTTCATCGGCTGGGGCCTGCGTGATTTCGTGTTCGACCACCACTTCCTCAAGGGCTTCACCCAGGCCCTGCCCAAGGCCGAAGTGCATGCCTTCGAGGACGCCGGCCACTACGTGCTCGAAGACAAGCCCGAGATCCTCGTTCCCGCCATCCGCCAGTTCCTCGACCGCCACTGAAAATGGTCCCTGACCCCATTTCCTGCAATATCGCGGCGGCCTTGCCGCGGTTGGCGGGCGAGTCGCCGGAGCGGGTCGCGATGCGCTGCCCGGGGCGGCGCGGGTCGGACGGACTGGCGCGTTACGACGTGGTGCTGAGCTACGGCGAGCTCGACCGGCGTTCGGATGCCATCGCCGCCGGGCTGGCGAAGCAGGGCATCGTGCGCGGCCATCGCGTGGTGGTGATGGTGCGGCCCTCGCCGGAGTTTTTCCTGCTGATGTTCGCGCTGTTCAAGGCCGGCGCGGTGCCGGTGCTGGTGGACCCGGGCATCGACAGGCGCGCACTGCGCGAGTGCCTGGGCGAAGCCGACCCGCAGGCCTTCATCGGCATCCCGCTGGCGGTACTGGCGCGCACGCTCCTGCGCTGGGCGCCGGGCGCGCGCACCGTGGTGACGGTCGGCCGGCGCTGGTTCTGGGGCGGGCCGACGCTGGCCGCGGTCGAAGCCGCGGGTGCCGGTGCCGGACCGCAGCTCGCGGACACCGCGCCCGACGACGTCGCCGCCGTGCTGTTCACCTCCGGCTCGACCGGCGTGCCCAAGGGCGTGGTCTACCGCCACCGCCATTTCGTCGCCCAGGTCGACATGCTGCGCGACGCCTTCGCCATCGCGCCCGGCGGCGTCGACCTGCCGACCTTCCCGCCCTTCGCGCTGTTCGACCCGGCGCTGGGCCTGGCCTCGATCATCCCGGACATGGATCCGACCCGGCCGGCGAAGGCCGACCCGCGCAAGCTGCACGCGGCGATCGAAAAGTTCGGCGTCGACCAGCTGTTCGGCTCGCCGGCGCTGATGCGCGTGCTGGCCGACCATGGCCAGCCACTGCCGACGCTGCGCCGCGTCACCTCCGCCGGCGCACCCGTGCCCGCCGAAGTCGTTGCGAAGATGCGCGAACTGCTGCCCGAGCAGGCTCGCTTCTGGACGCCGTATGGCGCCACCGAGTGCCTGCCGGTGGCGGTGATCGAAGGCCGCGAACTGCAGGCCACGCGCGAGGCCACCGAGCAGGGCGCCGGCACCTGCGTCGGGCGGCCGGTGCCGCCGAACCTGGTGCGCATCATCGCCATCACCGACGACGCCCTTCCCGACTGGTCGCAGGTCCAGGAGCTCGGTCCGGAGATGATCGGCGAAATCACCGTCGCCGGCCCCACTGCCACCGACGACTATTTCCGCCGGCCCCAGGCCACCGCCCTGGCCAAGATCCGCGAAACCCTGCCCGACGGCAGCGAACGCATCGTGCACCGCATGGGTGACCTGGGCCGTTTCGACGCCGAAGGCCGCCTCTGGTTCTGCGGCCGCAAATCGCATCGCGTGCGCACGCCCGAAGGCAACCTGTACACCGAACAGGTCGAGCCGGTCTTCAACACGCATCCGGAGGTCGCACGAACCGCCCTGGTCGGCGTCGGCGAACCGGGCCGGCAGCAGCCGGTGCTTTGCGTCGAAATGTCGCCGCACCTGCCGCAATACGAACACGAGCGCGTGCTCGAAGAACTTCGCCACCTGGCCAACGGCTTCGTGCACACCGCACGCATCCGGCATTTCCTGATCCACGACGGTTTCCCGGTCGACATTCGCCACAACGCCAAGATCGGCCGCGAAAGCCTGGCGGCCTGGGCCGCGAAGGAAATGCGGTGGCGGCGATGAGGGTGCTGGTCACCGGCGGCGCCGGTTTCCTGGGCCAGGCGCTGTGCCGCGCCCTGCAGGCCGCCGGGCACGACGTCACCAGCTTCCAGCGCAGCCATTCGCCGGCCCTGGAAGCCATGGGCGTGCGCCAGGTGCGTGGCGACCTGGCGGACGCGACGGCCGTGCACGCCGCGTTCGAAGGCCAGCAGGGCGTTTTCCACAATGCCGCCAAGGCCGGCGCCTGGGGCAGCGAGGAAAGCTATTTCGCGGCCAATGTCACCGGCACGCGCAACGTGCTGGCCGCCATGCGTGCGCACGGCATCGGCAAGCTGGTCCATACGTCCACGCCAAGCGTCACCCACAGCGGCCGCAGCGCGGTCGAAGGTGGCAACGAAACCGACACCCCCTACGGCGAGCACTTCAAGGCGCCCTACCCGGCGACCAAGCTGATCGCGGAAAAAGAGGTGCTGGCGGCGAACGATGCCACGCTGGCCACCGTCGCCCTGCGTCCGCGACTGATCTGGGGTCCCGGCGACACCCAGCTGCTGCCGCGGCTGGTCGAGCGGGCGAAGGCCGGGCGCCTGCGTTTCATCGGCGGTGGCCACAACCGCATGGACACCACCTACATCGACAACGCCGCGCAGGCGCACCTGCAGGCTTTCGAGGCCCTGGCGCCCGGCGCCGCCTGTGCGGGCAGGGCCTACTTCATCTCCAATGGCGAGCCGCGCGAAGTGCGGCGCATCGTCAACGACCTGCTCGCGGCCGCCGGCCAGCCACCGGTCGACAGGAGCCTGCCCTTCGGCCTGGCGTATGCCG
>CAXAYM010000188.1:0-4974 GCA_963973175.1 uncultured Arenimonas sp. | reverse complement strand
CCGGTGGCGAAGAAGTCGTGCAGGTCGTGCGCGAAGGTGTCGAACTTGGCGTAGGTGTTGCGGTTCGCGCGGTTGAAGGCGTTGTAGGCCAGCACCGCCGGGATCGCGACGAACAGACCGATGGCGGTCATGATCAGCGCCTCGCCGACCGGACCCGCGACCGCGTCGATGGACGCCTGGCCGGTGGCACCGATGCGGATCAGGGCGCCGTAGATGCCCCACACGGTACCGAGCAGACCGACGAACGGGGCGGTCGCACCGACGGTGGCCAGCCAGGTCATGCCGTTCTCGAGCTTGGCGCTCTCGCGGGTGACGGCCTGGCGCAGGGCGCGGTCGATGAACTCCGAGCGGTTCAGGGCGTCGACCAGGCGGCTGCCTTCGTGGCGCTGGTGGTGGGCGGCGGCCTGGGCGCAGTCAAGGGCGATCTTGGAGAACGGCTCGTTGGCCGGCTGCTCTTCCATGAAGCGGATCGCGTCCTGCGCGTTCGGGGTCTCCCAGAACGTACGCACGACGGTGTCGGCGCGCTTGGCGATGACCATGTTCTTGATGGCGTTGACGATGGTGTACCACCAGGAACCGAAGGACATGACGACCAGCATGATGAAGACGACCCACTGGACGAAGAACTCGGTGGGGTCCCGCATCAGCTCCGCCATCATGTGGGAGAAGCCCATCTTGGACAGGGCGGAGGCGTTGTCGGCGGCGCCGCCAGCGGCGGTAGAGACCGTGAGGAGGATTTCCTGCAGCATAAGGAGTGCCTTTCTTTAAGTGGTTTGACCGTTTACGTGGGTACTGCTGGCGTTAGCGCGGTGGCGTGAACTTGACCGGGACGAGAACCGCGCCGCCGACCCGCTGGCCGTTGCGCATACCCGGGTTGAACTTCCAGCGACGCGCGGCATCCATGGCCGAGCGGTCGAGGTTGCGATTGCGGCTGGAGCGCTCGATGGCGACATCAAGCACGTTGCCGGCGGCGTCGATGGTGACGCGCAGCACGACCGTGCCACCGACGCCGTCGCGCGCTTCCTTCGCCGGGTAGCGCGGCTGGTAAAGCGCGCGGCCGGAGATGTCTTCGGAGGGGGCGTAATCGGCGGGCGGGGCCGGCGGCGGGGCTTCGATGTCGATCGGGCTCGGGTCGTCGAACACCACCGGCGGCTCTTCCGGCGGCGGCGGAACCGGCGTCGGCTTGGGCTGCTGGATGATCTTCTGGACCACCTTGGGCGGCTCCGGCGGCGGCGGCGGCGGCGGGGGCGGCGGCGGCGGCGGCTCGATGAAGGACACGGCGGTCACCTCTTCCGCGGCCTTCT
The DNA here is from genome assembly GCA_963973175.1 of uncultured Arenimonas sp. Classification (GTDB taxonomy): domain Bacteria; phylum Pseudomonadota; class Gammaproteobacteria; order Xanthomonadales; family Xanthomonadaceae; genus Arenimonas. The sequence goes on along the minus strand of CAXAYM010000188.1, from coordinate 3,670 downwards.
TGACCTCGGGGGGGTTGACCGGCGCCATCATGAACATGAACGCGATCGCATGCAGCGCGATAGCGAACGCGTTGCCGCCAATACGTGCCCAGCTGAGACCCTGGGGTGGGTTGTCGTACTTGTAGGTCTTGTCCGTCATGCGTTCGGCGGCTCGAGCTCTTCGTTCGGTCGGCGTCAGGGGCCGTGGCCCGCCGGGACACCGGCGGGAACTTGTTAGCTTATACCACGGGGAATCGGTTTACCAACCGTTCAACGGGAAATCTGGGCCAGGGCCTTCTGGGCCTGGTCACGGGTCGCCGGATCCTTGGCGGCCTCCGCGTAGGCCTGGCGGGCCGCGGCGAAGTTGTCCATGTAGTACTCGGAGCGCGCGATGACCATCCAGGCCTCGCCGGGCTTGGCCAGGCCCTTGTCCAGCGCCTGCCGGGCCGCCGCCTTGGCTTCGGCGTTGCGGTCCTCGTTGGTCAGGATCTGGGACAGGGCCAGGAAGGAATCACCCTTGCTGTCGAGCGGGCCCGCCTTGGAGTAGGCGGAGATGGCGGCGTCGATCTGGTCGCTGAAATACAGCGACTGCGCAAGGAAGGTGTAGGTGCGGGCATCGGCCGGCAGCACGCCCTTGTCCAGGCCTTCCTGGATGACCTTGGCGGCTTCGGCTTCCTTGCCATCCATGTTGAGGTAGGTGGCGTAGAGGTTCTCGTAGTCGCGCTGCTCGGTGAGCATGCCCTTGCCGCGGGCACCGTCGAGCAGGCTCGCGGCCTTCTCGGAATTGCCGGTCTGGGCGTACAGCGAAGCCAGGTTGAGCAGCGAGCGCTTGTCGTCGGGGTTCTTGGCGTAGAGCTGTTCGGCCAGCGCCACCGCCTCGCCGTCGCGGCCGAGTTCGTTGTACGAGGCCATCAGGATCTGCTGCCAGTTGTTCTCGGCCACGCCGTCGTTGAGCTCGATGGCCTTCTTCGCCGCCTCGATGGTCTGCTCGTACTGGCCCGCGTTGTAATGCACGCCGGCCTTGAGCGAATAGACCTGCGGATCCTTCGACTTGGTCTCGGCGATCAGGCGGTCGAGCAGCGCGATCGACTTGTCGGACATGTCTTCCTGGGCGTACACCGACGCCAGGGTGTGCATGGTCGCGTAGTGGTTGTTGTTCGGCAGCGCGTTCTCCTCGAGCGCACGCTCGAGGTAGGGGATGGCGCGCGCATAGTCGTCGATGCCCAGCGCGGCGTTGCCGGCGATCATCAGCGCGACGCCGCGGTCGTAGGCCTTGGCGCGGTCGTTCGCGAGCAGCTTCTCGGCGATCGCGATCGCGCCCTCCATGTCCTCGCCCTCGTTGTAGAGCTCGAACATCTTGTTGATGTCCTTGGCCAGGCGCGGGGTGTTGGTGGCCTTCGGGGACTCGCGGGTGGCGTCCGGATAGGCTTCTTCCACCTTGTCCTTGTCACGGTCCCTGCTGCGCTGCGCGTGGGCGTCGCCCACCGACAGCGTCGCCGCGATGACGGCGGCGGCCAGGACCTTGAGCTTGAGGGCGTGGGCAAACTTCATCTGGGAACTCCTTGCCGCCGCGGTGGCCCGCGGGTGTTGGCCGGTTAGGGTAACGGGGAATGGAGCAATCACTCAAGCGGCGGGCTGTCCGGTTTCACCGTTCGCCCCCGTATAGACTTCCCCTTTGGACCCAAGCATGCCCGCGCTTTTTGACGATGGGCTTAAAACATCGTTAAACGCGGCGTGACGTTCAGCCGGTGGTCGGAAAGTTCGCGACCGCGAAATCAACCCGTTCGGCCGGGTCGCGGGACAGTTCCCCGCGGTCACGCAGGGCCTCGACCTTGCGCAGCCGCGACTCCAGGCCGTTGCCGTTGGCCATCTGGATCGCCAGGCCCGGCCGGGCATTGAGCTCGAGGATCAGTGGGCCGCGGTCACGGTCGAGGACGAAATCCACGCCGACGTAACCCAGTCCCGACAGTTCGTAACAGCGCGAGGCCATTTCCAGCAGCTGGCGCCAGTGCGGAATGGCGAGGCCGACAATGCTGTGTTCCGTATCAGGGTGTTCGCGGATGATTTCGGTACCCCAGACGCCGCGCTTGGTCTTGCCCGTCGGCAGGTCGATGCCGACGCCGATGGCGCCCTGGTGCAGGTTCGCCTTGCCGTCGGACAGGCGCGTCGGCAGGCGGATCATGGCCATCACCGGGTAGCCGAGGAAAACGATGATGCGCACGTCCGGCACGCCCTTGTAGCTGACGTTGTCGAAGATCGGGTCGAACTGCACGCAGTATTCGACGATCAGGTGGTCGGGCTGGCCGCCCAGCGAGAACAGGCCGGAAAGACCGTTGGACAGGTGGTGTTCGAACTCCTCGCGGGTCATCAGGCTGCCGCTCGCGCGCCGGTACTTGTCGCCGCGGCGTCCGCTGATCACCAGGATGCCGTCGCCGCCGGAGCCATGCGCGGGCTTGACCACGAAGCTGTCGCGGCCCTCGAGCTTCTTGTGCAGCTCGGCGATCTCGTGTTCTTCGCGGACCACGGCGTAGAGGTCGGGCACCGGCAGGCCGGCCTTGATCGCCAGCTTCTTGGTCAGCAGCTTGTCGTCCACCCGCGGATAGAACTTGCGCGGGTTGTGCATCAGCACGTAGTGCGCGTTGCGCTGGCCGATGCCGACCAGGCCGATTTCGCGCAGCCGCCTGGCGACCTTGAAGGGGTTGAAGAAGGCCATGGCTCAGGCCTTGGTTTCCGGTTCGGATTGGGCCGGCGGTGGCGCGATCGGATCGGGGTCGCGCGCCAGCGCACGGAAGCGCAGCAGCTCGTTGAGCCGGTAGCCGGAATAGCGGCCCAGCACCAGCGCCAGCGCGAACAGCACCAGCAGCAGTTCCGGGTACACGAAGACCAGATGCTCAAGCGGGCGCCAGCTCATGACCACGTAGGCCAGGGCGGCCACGACGAGGGTGCCGATGCCCTCGCGGATGGCGGTGCCCGCCCCGCGTTCGTCCCAGGCCACGGACATGCGTTCGATGGTCATGGCCATGATGACCATCGGGAACAGGGCCACGCTCAGGCCCACCTCCAGGCCCAGCCGGTTCGAGAGCACGCTGACGGCGGCCATCAGCAGCACGACCAGGATCAGGATGGCGGTCAGGCGCGGCACCAGCAGCAGGCGCAGGCGCTCGAGGTAGAAGCGCACCAGCAGGCCGAAGCCCACGACCACCACGAACAGCGAGATGCCCGCCACCAAGGCGGTTTCGCGGAAGGCCAGCGCGATCAGCACCGGCATGAAGGTGCCGTAGGTCTTCACGCCCACCAGGTTGCGCAGCAGCAGCATGATGAAGGCGCCGATCGGCACCATCAGCAGGATCCGGTAGGTTTCCTGCGCCTGCAGCGGCAGGCTGAGCAGGGAGTAGCGCACCAGGTTGGCGTCGCGCACTTCCAGCCGGCGCTCGGCGGTGGCCATGGCATCGGCCAGGTTGGCCTTGACGGTGAAGGCCAGCGACGAGGGCGGGTCGCCGTCGATGGTGAGCAGCGGCTTGCCGGTGGCGTTCCACAGGAACAGGTCGGAGGGCCGGCCCTCGGCCGTGGTCCGCGGGTCGAGCATCGTCCAGGTCAGGCCGTCGTGCACCAGCAGCCAGGACTGCATGCGGGCCTCGACGCCCGGGTCGATGCCGTCGCCGGCCTGCGGCAAGTAATCCCGGATCAGGTT
>CAXAYM010000187.1:0-4978 GCA_963973175.1 uncultured Arenimonas sp. | reverse complement strand
TTTGGCCAGGACGCCGCGTTCGGCGTCCTGCCGACGCCCGACGGCCGCCTGCTGCGGTTGAGCACCCGGGACGGCCGGATTTTCCTCGGCGATGGCGGCGCCATGGTTCCGGACACCGGCGCCGGGGCCCCGCTGCCGGACTTCATCGTGCCCGGCAGCCGGCGCGGGGACGCCAAGTCGTCGACGGGCAATGACGACGCTGTCGGCGCGGCCCTCAAACGCGCCTCGGAAACCGCAGGCGGCATCGAGATCGACGTGCTGGGCGTCTACACCACCGACCTGGTGCAGCTGCGTGGCAGCCAGGCCGCCGTGCAGGCGGAGTTCGAGAACCAGATGGCGGTCACCAACCAGGTCTACGCCGACAGTGGCCTGCAGGTGCGCTTCCGGCTGGTCGGGCTGCGCGAGGTGCCGTTTGCACAGGACATGGGCAATACCGACGTCCTGTACGCGATCACCGACAACAGCCTGCCCGACGGCTTCGACCTGCACGGCCTGCGCGACAGCCTCGCCGCCGACCTGGTGGCCCTGCTGCGGCCCTACCGGGACGGCCACGGGTCCTGTGGCGTGGCCTGGCTCAACGGCGGCGGGCTCAACGCGCTCAACCTCTCCGCCAGCTACGGTTTTTCGGTGAACAACGTCGAGCCGTGCGGCAGCTACGTGCTGGCGCACGAGCTGGGCCACAACCTGGGCTCGCACCACGACGTGGAAACGGCGGGTGCGGGCAACTTCGGGGCCTACCGCTACGCGTACGGCTATCGCCAGGACGGCCCGCCGGCCTTCGCTACGGTGATGGCTTACGAACAGGCCGGGCAGGCCTGGCTCGGCCAGTTCTCGCGGCCCGGCGGAAACGCCTGCCTCGGCGTGGCCTGCGGCATCGCCGAAGAAGCGGACAACGTCGAAAGCCTGGATCAGATGGCGCCCCGCATCGCCCGCTTCCGCGACCCGCCGGGCAGCATTTCCGTCCTCGATGCGGTGGTGCTGGAGGACGACGTGGACGTCTGGCTGACCTTCACCGTGCGGCTGGCGTCGCCCGCGCCTGCGGGCGGCGTGCGGTTTGACCTGGCCACATTCGACGGCACGGCGGTGGCCGGGGCCGACTACGAGGCGAGGAGCCAGGCCGGCGTCGTAATCCCGGCGGGCGAACGCGAATACCTGGTCACGGTGCGCATCCACGGCGACCGCATCCAGGAGGGGCCCGAGAGCTTCGGCCTGCGCATCTCCAACGTCGCCGGCGCCACCGTGTTCGACGCCGAGGGCATGGCCCGCGTCAACGACGACGATCCGCGGTCCACCGTATCCGGCCGTCTGCTCATCGCCGCTGGCTATCCGGTGCCGGGGGTGCCCGTGGAAGTGCGCCTGGACGCCTACGACGGTGAAACCAACCGCAGCCAATCGGTGACGGCCCTGCCGCCAGACTTTGCCTTCTCCTGGGCCGTGCCGGCCGCCAGCCGGGTCACGATCTCCGTGCCGTCGCCTCCCGAGCCACTGGCGCCGGCCAGCATCGACCTGGGCATCGTGTCCGGTGACCTGGTGCGCGACATCCTCCTGCGCGGCCGCCCGGTGATCACCGGCAGGATCGTGTTCCCCGCAGGCCAGCCGGCCCCGGAGCGTGCGGTTCCCGTGCTGGCCTGGGGCGTCGATGGCGCCCCGAACCGCGGCCGGATCGTGCCCGCCTTCCCCCCGGATTTCGACTTCCGGTTCCAGGCCGCGCCCGGGGCCGACGTGGAACTGCTGGCCGAGGACATTCCGTCGCCCTTCCGCCCGCGGATTTCGCTGCGGCTGGACGACCTGGAGGCGGACGTCTCGGTGGATCTGGTGGCCCAGGTGGGCGTGTCCCTGCGCGGGCAAGTGCGCTTCGCGGACAGCGTGGCGCCGCCCAATGGGCCGGTGGAGGTCCGGGTCTTCGACGGGCAGGAAAATGCGCTGGCGGACCCGCAGTTGGCCTACCCGCCGGCGTTCCGGTTCGATTTCGCGCTCACCGCGGGCCAAACGGACGTGCAGTTGCTCGCCGATGGCACGCCGCCGCTGGCTTTCCGCGCACGGCAGTGGGTGGGCGACATCGGCAACGGCCGGCAGCAGGATATTGAGATCGGCCTGGCGCCGGAATTGCAGATCGCCTCGGTGCGGGTGACCGAAGGCAATGCCGGGACGACCCAGGCCCTGGTCGAACTGCGCCTGTCCCGGCCGGTGACCGGCTCGGACGGGCTGGTGCAGATCCGCAGCGTGGATGGCAGCGCCGTCGCGGGCCGGGACTATTCACCGATCGAACAGACGATTGTTTTCCCCGAGGGCCAGCAGGTGCGGACGCTGGTCGTGCCCATCATCGCCAACACGCAGGTCGACGGCGACCGGATTTTTTCCCTGGACGTGGTCGGAAGCCTGGGAGTCACCCCGATGCAGGCGCAGGCGATCGTGGCGATCCTCGACGACGATGGCGCGTCCACCCCGGCCTTGCGGCTCGGCGATGCGCGCGTGGTCGAAGGCGACAGCGGCCAGGTGCAGGCGCACTTCCCGCTGTTCCTGTCCCGGCCGGCGCCCGCGGGCGGCGTGCGCCTGGATCTGTCGACGGTGGATGGGTCGGCGGCGGCGGGAACCGATTACCTGGCGCGCCAGGCGCCGGCCTGGGTGATCCCCGCGGGCGCGCGCGACGCCGTTTTTTCGGTGCAGGTGATCGGCGATCGCGCCTACGAGCAGCCGGAAGAAAGATTCTTCGCCCGCGCCGCCAACGTCGTGGGCGCCTCCGTCGAGCGCGCCGAAGCCGATGCCACGATCGTGGACGACGACTGGCCGCTCCCACCCGCGCCGTCCCCGGATCATTACCTCACCCGCCGCGATACGCCGCTGAGCGTGGACGCCGCGGCCGGCGTACTGGCCAACGACCAGCACCCCCGTCATGGGGAGATCAAGGCGCGGCTGAACTTCAACGTCACCCCGACCCATGGCGAGCTGTCGCTGGCCGACGACGGGAGCCTCAGCTACCGGCCCGACCCGGGCTTCACCGGCACCGACCGCTTCGCCTACGCCGCCTGCCACTTCTACGCATGCCGCTACGGCGAGGCTTTCCTCAGCGTGGCCGATGAACTGGCCACGAGCGATCGATACCTGTGGATGCTGCCGCCGGCGCGCAACCCGGCCCAGCAGGGTTTCGTGCGGCTGACCAACAACGAGGCGCGCGCCGGTCAGGTGCAGATCTGGGGCATCGATGCGACGGGCCGGCGATCGGCCGGAACGCTTGAGCTCAGCCTGGATCCGCACGAGTCGCGCCAGTTCAATTCGCAGGACGCCGAGTGGGGCAATGCCGGCAAGGGCCTGGCCGGTGCGCTGGGCAGCGGCAGCGGCAACTGGACCCTGGTGGTGCGCAGCGACCTCGACCTGGAAACACTGGCCTACATCCGCACGCCCGACGGTTTCCTGACCGCGATGCACGACCGCGTCGCCGGCGACGGCGTGGACTGGGTCGTGCCGGTCTTCAATCCGGGCCAGAACCTCGACCAGGTCAGCTGGCTGCGGCTGGTCAACACCAGCCTCGATCCGGTCGGCGTCGCGATCAGCGGCGTCGACGATGCCGGGCAGCCGGGCGAGGGCAGTGTCGTGCTGACCCTGCCGGCCCGCGGCGCGCGCGAAGTCAGCGCACAGCAGCTGGAATCGGGGGATGCCCCGGGCCTGGCCGGGCGCCTGGGCGACGGCGAAGGCAAGTGGCGGCTGGCGGTATCGGCCACGGGCCGCATCAGCGTGCAAAGCCTGCTCGCCGATCCGCGGGGTTACCTGACCAACCTTTCCACGCTGGCCGACGCCGCGGCCCCGCGGACGCTCTGGCGCGTCACGCCCGCGGCGAATCCGCAGCAGCAGGGATTCATCCGCATCACCAACCTCGAAGGCCGTTCCGGCAGCGTGACGCTGCGCGGTGTGGACGATGCCGGCGTGGCCTCGGCGGGCACGGTCAGCTTCACGCTGGCGCCGTTCGCCTCGCAGCAGCTCAATTCCCAGGACCTGGAAGCGGGCAATCCCGCCAAGGGCACGACGGGTGCGCTGGGCGCCGGCCAGGGACAGTGGCGCCTGCGCATAGACAGCGACCTGCAGCTGGAGATGATGGGCCTGGTGCGCACGCCCGACGGGTTCCTCACCACGCTGCACGAACAGGTTCCGGGGCCGTCACTGAACTGGCGCGTGCCCATGTTCAACCCGGCCGTGAACGTGAACCAGGTAAGCGTGCTGCGCGTGGTCAATGACAACGCCCAGGCCGTCGTGGTGACGATAGACGCGGTGGATGACGCCGGTACCTCCGCGCCCGGCGGACCGGTGACGCTGACCGTGGCCGCGAACGCGGCGGTCGAGCTGGACGCGGTCGAACTCGAACGCGGCGCGCCGGGCAAGGGGCTGGCGGGCGCGCTGGGCGCGGGCGAAGGCAAATGGCGGCTGAAGCTGGACGCGGTGCTGCCGCTGTCGGTGATGAGCCTGCTCCGCGATCCGGAGGGTTACCTCACCAACCTCTCCAGCGGCGGCGACGGCTCTGCGACGCAACTGGACCCCTGAACCGGTCCTGTTGCGACGTCGCCGGGAGTTTCAGGTCATCAGGCCGCGACGCACCGCGTAGCGGATGACGTCGGCGGTGTTGCGCGCCTCGAGCTTGGCCAGGACGCGGGCCCGGTGGTTTTCCGCCGTCTTGGTGCTGATGTCCAGGCGGCGGGCGATTTCCTTGGTGCTCATGCCTTCGATCAGCAGGTGGAAAACTTCGCGTTCGCGCGGGGTGAGGCTGCCGTAGGGGTCGTCCATGGCCTGCTTCGGGCGGTGCAGCTGCTCGGCCAGGATGCGCGTGGCCTCCGGGCTGAAATGCCCGCGGCCCTCGCCGACGTTGCGGACCGCGGCAACCAGTTCGGCGGTCGGGCTGTCCTTGAGCATGAAACCGGTGGCGCCGGCGCGCACGGCGTGCAGCAGGTATTCCTGGTCCTCGTGCATGGTCAGCACCAGGACCCGGGTG
>CAXAYM010000186.1:0-4987 GCA_963973175.1 uncultured Arenimonas sp. | reverse complement strand
GGCAAGCTGGCGCCCTGGCGGTTCCTGGCGATCAGGGGCACGGCCCGCCACGCCCTGGGCGAGCGCCTGGCGGCCCGGGCGCTGGAAAAGGACCCCGCGGCGCCGCCGGCGGCGGTGGACAAGGACCGCCAGCGCTTCTCCCATGCCCCGCTGGTGCTGGTGGTGGTGGGCTGCCCGGTAGCCGGGCACAAGGTGCCGGTGCAGGAACAGCTGCTGTCCGGCGGCGCCGTGTGCTTCGCGCTGCTCCAGGCCGCCCAGGCCCTGGGCTTCGGGGCCCAGTGGCTGACCGGCTGGGCCGCCTACGACGCCGTGATCCAGCGTGAGCTCGGCCTTGGCGAGGGCGAGCAGGTTCTGGGCTTCATCCACCTCGGGACGCCCGCCGAGGCGGCGCCCGAACGCCAGCGCCCCGACGCCGGCGCCCTGCTCTCCGACTGGTCGCCGTGAGCGGCCACGTCCACCTGGTCGACGCCAGCCTGTACGTGTTCCGGGCCTGGCACTCGATGCCCGACGAATTCCACGACATCGACGGATGGCCGGTGAACGCGGTGCAGGGCTTCGCCCGGTTCCTGCTGGACCTGCTGGAGCGGCAGAAACCCGGACGCATCGCGGTGGCCTTCGACCAGTCGCTGGAGTCGAACTTCCGCAATGCCCTGTACCCGGCCTACAAGGCCAACCGCGAGCCGGCGCCGGAAGAGCTCAAGCGCCAGTTCGGCCATTGCCAGGCGCTGTGCCGGGCCCTGGGCCTGGCCGTGCTGTCGGACGACCGCTACGAAGCCGACGACCTGATCGGCGCGAGCCTGGCGCGGGTGCGCGCCGCCGGCCACCCCGGCCTGATCATTTCCGCCGACAAGGACCTCTCCCAGCTGCTGGCCGGCGACGACCAGCAGTGGGATTTCGCCCGCAACGAACGCTGGGGCGCCGACGGCGTCAAGGCGCGCTACGGCGTGCATGCCCACCAGGTGGCCGACTACCTGGGCCTGACCGGCGACGCCATCGACAACATCCCGGGCGTCCCGGGCATCGGCCCGAAAACCGCGGCCATCCTGCTTGCGCACTTCGGCAGCCTCGACGCCCTCTACGAACGCATCGACGAAGTGCCCTTCCTGCGCATGCGCGGCAGCGCCCAGCACGCGGCGCGCCTGCGCGAACACCGCGACATCGCCCTGCTGTCGCGCCGGCTGGCGACCATCGCCGTGGACGCGCCGCTGCCCGACGACCTGGGCCTGTGCGAGCGCCGCGATCCCGACGCGGCGGCGCTGGAGGCGATCTGCGAACAGCTGCGTTTCGGCCCGCTCACGCGCCGGCGCCTGCTGGCCACCTGACGCCGGCGGACGCGCCGCGATAGGATCGGCGGCATGAGCGAAAAACCGGTGGTCATGTGCGAAGGCAAGTACCTGCGGCTGGTGAAGCACGGGCACTGGGAGTATGCGGAACGGACGAACGCGGGCAGCGCGGTGATCGTGATCGCCGTGACGCCGGAGCGGAAATTGCTGTTCGTCGAACAGTTCCGCATCCCGATGGGCGCACCGACGATCGAGATGCCGGCGGGCCTGGTGGGCGACCTGGACGCCGCCGACACGATGGAAGAAGCCGCGCGCCGTGAGCTGCTCGAAGAAACCGGTTGGCAGGCCGACGAGGTGAAGGTGCTGATGGTCGGCCCGACCAGTTCCGGCATGAGCAACGAGCTGATCGCCTTCGTGCGCGCCCGCGGCCTGAGCCGTGTCCATGCCGGCGGCGGCGACGAGACCGAGGACATCACGGTGCACGAAGTGCCGGTGGACGAGGCCCCGCGTTGGCTCGCCGGCAAGATGGCCGCCGGCTACGCGATGGACCCGAAACTCTGGGCCGGCCTGTGGCTGCTCGACCACGACCCCGACGGCAGCCCCGCCTGAGGCCAGCGCTCAGCTCACCGGAAACCGTCGGTGGCGCGGACCAGGATGTCGACCAGTTCCGGCTCGAAGGCCGAGTGGCCCGAGGTCGGGGCGATCTCGAGCCTGGCGCCCGGCCAGGCCTGCTTGAGGTCCCAGGCGTTCTGCACCGGACAGACCACGTCGTAGCGGCCGTGGGCGATCACGCCCGGGATGTCCTTCAGGCGATGCGCATCGCGCAGCAGCTGGTCGTCGGCATCGAAGAAGCCGCCGTTGACGAAATAGTGGCACTCGATCCGCGCGAAGCTCAGCGCGAAGTGCGCATCCTCGTGGCTGTGCACGAAGGCTTCGTCGGCCTGCAGGAAACTCGTGCTGGCCTCCCAGACCGACCAGGTCCGCGCCGCGGCCAGGCGGGTGGCCTCGTCGTCCGAGGTCAGCCGGCGGTGGTAGGCGCTCATCAGGTCATGGCGCTCGACCGCCGGGATCGGTTCCAGGTAACGCTGCCAGGCCTCGGGGAAGAGCCGCGAGGCCCCCTGCTGGTAGAACCACTCCAGTTCCCAACGCCGCAGCATGAAGATCCCGCGCAGCACCAGTTCGCTGACCTGGTCTGGATGGGCCTGGGCGTAGGCCAGGGCCAGGGTCGAGCCCCAGCTGCCGCCGAAAACCTGCCAGCGCTCGATGCCCAGGTGCCGGCGCAGTTTTTCGATGTCGGCGACCAGGTCCCAGGTCGTGTTGTCCACCAGGTCCGCGTGCGGGGTGGACCGCCCCGCCCCGCGCTGGTCGAACAGGATGATCCGGTAGGCGGCCGGGTCGTGGAAACGCCGCATCCTGGCCCCGCAGCCCGCGCCTGGCCCGCCGTGCAGCAGCACCACCGGCTTGCCCTCCGGGTTGCCGCACTGTTCGTAGAACAGGCGGTGCCGGCCGTCGACCTGCAGGAAACCACTGTCGAAGGGTTCGATGTCCGGGTACAGGCCGCGCATGCCATTCTCGCCGCTGGAGGGGGGAGCCCGGATTCTAGCCCGGGCCGCCCGCCCGGCCCCAACGCTTGAACTGCAACACGAGGGGCGTATGCTCGGCGCAAATGGGAACACCGCCGACCCGATTGAGTCTGGTGGGTACCGGGAGCAGGCCCCACCCGGGTGGAGCCCCGTCCTTTGCAGAAGCCGCGCTTCCGCGCGTGCTGTCGCTTGATGCCCACGGCCGCATCCTCGACTGGATGCACTGGCAGGATGCCGTCTGCCTTTACGTGCGTGGCGCCGTCGCCTGGACCCTGGGCGAGCCCTGCCTCGTCGTGCGCGGCGGCACCAACCGCGCCAGCGGCCTGCAGAGTGTCGTCGAACTGCACCCGATCGTGGCCGGCCGCAGCCATGCCCAGGCCAAGGCCCTGGACCCGTCGCCCGCACTGAGCAATACCGCGCTGTTCGCCCGCGACCGCAACCTGTGCATGTATTGCGGCAAGGAATACGGCCGCCACTCGCTGACCCGCGACCACGTCGTGCCGGTCTCCCGCGGCGGCCGGGACGTGTGGGAAAACGTCGTCTGCGCCTGCTTCCACTGCAATTCGCGCAAGGGCGGCCGTACACCGCAGCAGGCCGGCATGCCGCTGCTGGCGGTGCCGTACCGGCCCAGCTGGGTCGAGCACCTGATCCTGTCCAACCGCCACATCCTTGCCGACCAGATGGCCTTCCTCAAGAGCCACCTGCCCCGCCGGCCCCTGCGCCCCGCCTGAGCCGATTTGACGCGGTCCGCGTCAGCGCCGACACTTCCGGCCTTCACGCCGTCCCTTGCCGGCGTGGTCAGGGGGAACAAGAGCAAATGACGACTCGAAGCATCTGTTTTGCCGGCCTCTCGCGCGACGAGCAGGCGACGGTGGAGGCCGCGTTCAAGCAGGCCAATGCCGCCCACCGCTGGACGCTGGCCAACGAGAACGAGGCCGAGGCCGTGGTGGTGGACATGGATTCCATGTACGGCCAGATGAGCCTGATGAAGGCCATGAGCGGCGGCAAGGTGGTGGTTGCGCTCACCGCCGGCGGTCGCGTGGACACCGATTTCCAGCTGGCCCGGCCGGTCACCGCCGAAGGCATCGCCACCCTGCTGGCCCAGCTCGAGTCCCAGGCGCCGCCGGTGGCGGAACCCGAACCCGAGCCGGCCCCGGCCCGGGAAGAGCCGGCATCCGCCCCCGAGCCGGCGCCGGTGGCCGAAACCGCCCCCGAACCGGAGCCCGAGCCGGAACCCGAACCCGCGCCCGCCCCGCCGGCCGACCCCCGCCTGGCCGACTACCTCAAGCCCGGCCTGCTCCAGGGCCCGGTGCGGCTGCAGATGGACGATGCCCCGGCGATCGTGCTCGACCCGGGACAGGGCGTTTACCTGGGTGGGGCCACGCTCAAGCCCCTGCTGCCCTACGCCACCGCCATCGTGCGCGAGTCCGACCTCGAGCCGGTGGATCCCTCGCAGCTGCCGGCGCTCGCCGTCGAACTCGGCGGCAGCCATCCCTTCAGCCGCCTCGCCTGGATCCTGGCCCTGGGCGGCCACAACGGCAGCCTGGCCCCGGGCTACAACCCGAACGACCGCTACAAGCTGCTCAAGTGGCCGCAGACCGAACGCGAGTTCCCGCGCCACTTCCGCATCGCGACGGTGATGATGAAGGGCCCGGCGCTGCTGACCGAGATCGCCGAACTCAGCGGCGCCAGCCTGGCGGAAGTCACCGACTACGTGAATGCCAGCCTGGCGGTCGGTGTCGCCGAGCCCGACATCATCGCGCCCAGCGAGCCCGAGCCGGCCAAGGGCGGCCTGCTGGGCCGCTTCCGCCGCTAGACCGGGACCGCCACCCGACGGGCCGCCTGAACCGCGGCCCGTGTTTGCCTTGCCCCCACCGGCGGGGTGCCGGACAATTCAGTCCTGCCCCCACGCAAGATTCCCGACGGATCCCCAGCGCTCCCCGCGCCTATCGCGCATTGCCGTTCCCGCCGACCTGCGCCAGTTCCCGGAAGCCGAACTGCCGGCGATCGCCGACGAACTGCGCGCCTACCTGATCGAGAAGGTCAGCCAGTCCGGCGGCCACTTCGGCGCCGGCCTTGGCGTGATCGAGCTGACGGTCGCCCTGCATTTCCTGTTCGAGA
>CAXAYM010000185.1:0-4992 GCA_963973175.1 uncultured Arenimonas sp. | reverse complement strand
CGCCGACTTCGTCCAGGAACAGCGTGCCGCCGTCGGCGTGGCTGACGCGGCCCTGCGTACTTTGCGTGGCACCGGTGAACGAGCCCTTGGCGTGGCCGAACAGTTCGCTTTCCAGCAACTCCGCCGACAACGAGGGGCAATTGACCGTGGCGATCGGTCGCGCGGCGCGCTGGCTCCAGCCGTGGATGGCATTGGCCATCACGCCCTTGCCGGTGCCCGATTCCCCCAGCAGCAGCACGTTGGCGTCGGTGCGGGCGACCTGGCGGGCGACGGCCAGCACTTCGGACATCGCCGGGCTCTTCGATTCCAGCGGCGTGTCCTGCGGCGGCTGCTGGCGCTCGAGCGTCTCCAGGCGGGACAGCAGGTCCAGGGTGTCGAGCTGGCGTGCGACGGCGATGCGCAGCTGGGCCGGGGAGCAGGGTTTGACCAGGTAATCGGCCGCCCCTTCGGCGATCGCACGCACGGCATCGTCCACCTGGGAATGGGCCGTGACCATGATCACGCGCAGTCCGGGCGCGAGCTCGCGCAGGCGCGGCAGGGCCTCAAGGCCCGACTCGCCGGCGATGTCGCGGTCGAGCAGGCAGACGTGGAAGGGCTGGCTGGCGGCGAGTTTCAGCCCCTCCCGCAGGCGCGTCGCGGTGCTGACGCGGTAGCCGGCGTCCTCCAGGCACAGGCTGAAGTTCTGCAGCAGCCCGTGGTCGTCGTCGATGGCCAGGATCCGCCCCTGGGGGGCGGCGGAGGGGTTGCTCACGGTGGACTCCAAAGGGTCTGGAAAATAGATTGTAAGGGGCGTGCCACTTTCCACACGATTGATTTGTAAAGATTTAATTTGGGTGCGAAGCCTGCGTATGTGCAATTTGCATCAATACTGCGAAAGCGCAGTGCATTTTGCAAACCGGCCGCTGCCGGTAAACTCGGCGACTTTCCAGACAGGCAACCTCCATGAGCGACACCCCGCCGGACCGACTCTGCGTCAACCCCCGCAGCCCCTTCTACGACGAGGCCCTGCTCGAGCGCGGCATCGGCGTGCGCTTCAACGGCGTCGAGCGCAACAACGTCGAGGAGTACTGCATTTCCGAAGGCTGGGTGCGGCTGCCGGTGGGCAAGTCGCTCGACCGCCACGGCAACGCCATGACGATGAAGGCCAAGGGCACGGTCGAGGTCTGGTTCCTGGACGCCGCGCCGCCGGCGTGAGCAGCAGTCCCGATCGCCTCGACGCCGTCTACGACGCGCTGGTCGGCGACGAGGACGGCCGGGTCTGCAAGGACATCCCGGAAAGCGCCTGCACCCGGCTGCCGGGCAACTTCTTCCGCCAGCTCGGCGCGATGGCGCTGACCAAGCTTGGCGACGCCGTGGCCAGCCCGAAGACGACGCTGCCCTGGACCCTGGGCGCGCTGGGCGCGCCGGCCTGGATGGTCGGGCTGCTGGTGCCGGTCCGTGAATCGGGCTCGATGCTGCCGCAGCTTTTCATCGCAGCGCGGGTGCGGGCCCTGCCCCGGCGCAAGCCGGTATGGCTGCTGGGGGCCTTGCTGCAGGCCGCGGCCGTCGCCGGCATGGCGGCGGCAGCGTTCTGGCTCGAGGGTGCGGTCGCGGGCGCGGTGATGCTGGGACTGCTGGCGCTTTTCAGCCTGGCGCGCGGCCTCAACTCCATCGCCAGCAAGGACGTGCTGGGCAAGACCGTGCCCAGGACCCGGCGCGGCCGGCTGGGCGGTTACGCAGCCAGCGTGTCGGGCGCGATCAGCCTCGCGGTGGGCGGTGCCTTGCTGTGGTGGGGCCCGGACTCAGGGCCGGCGCTGCTGGGCGGCCTGCTGGTGGTGGCGGCGGCGTCCTGGCTGCTGGCCTCGCTGGTTTATCGCGGCATCGATGAAGCGCCCGGAAGCACCGAGGGAGGCGCCAACGGCATCACCGAAGCGCTGGGCAAGCTGCGGCTGCTGCGGGACGAGCCCGACTTCGGGCGCTTCGTGCTCGCGCGGGCGCTGCTGCTCGTGTCGGCGCTGAGCTCGCCCTTCGTGGTGCTGCTGGCACGCGAAAACGGCATCGGCGGCTGGGATGGCCTGCCCCTGTTCCTGCTTGCGGCAGGGGCGGCCTCGCTGCTGTCGAGCCCGTTCTGGGGCCGCTTCGCCGACGCCTCGAGCCGGCGCACGATGATCGTTTCGGGCAGCCTTGCCAGCGCCGTTGCGCTGGCGGCGATCGGCGCCGATGCCTGGCTGGACGGCGACGCCGGTGGCTGGGTGCTGGTCGGCCTCTTCTTCGTGCTGGGCGTGGCCCACGACGGCGTGCGCATGGGCCGCAAGACCTACCTGGTGGACCTGGCAGGTGGCAACAAGCGCACCGATTACGTTGCGGTCAGCAACACCGCGATGGGCGTGCTGCTGCTCGTGACCGGCGCGATCACCGGCGCGGTGGGCACGGCGTCGGTGCCGGCGGCCCTGGCCGTGCTGGCCGGCATGGGCCTGGCCGGCGCCTGGCTGTGCCGGCGCCTGCCCGAGGTGCAGCAGCCGGACTAGCCGCGCACGAAGTCGCTGAAGCCGGTGACGTGCTTGCGCAAGGATTCGCGCACGTCCTCGTCCTGGAGCTTGCCCTGGTCGTCGAACACCTTGTGGGCGCGCGAAACCATCAGCTCCATGCCGCACCAGTAGCGCATGCCGAGGGCGCGAAACACCGGCAGCCAGGCATTCTGCGCAAGCACGGTGCCAAATCCCGCGGGCGAGGCGCCGAGCAGCGCCACCGGGCGGCCGGCGAAGACGCGGTCCTTGTCCTTGGGCGGGCGCGACATCCAGTCGATGGCGTTCTTGAGCACGCCGGGGATCGAGTGGTTGTACTCGGGCGTACAAAGGACCAGGCCGTCGCAGTTGGCCAGCTTGTCCTTCAGGGCCTCCACGGCGGCCGGGATGCCGTCCTTTTCCTCGGCGTCGCCGTCGTAGAGCGGGATGCCGTGCAGGGTGGCCACCTCGAGTTCGACGCCCTGGGGCAGCAGGTCGCGGGCAGCGTGCAGCAGGGCGGTGTTGTAGGAGCCGGCGCGCAGGCTGCCGGAGATGCCAAGCAGTCGGGTCATGGTCTTGCTCCGTCTGGGGGGAGGGCCTCTACCCTAGCCACCCGGATGTTCACGACCCGTGCACGGCCCGGCAGGCGCTAACATGGCCGCTCCGCCGCCCCGCCCTGCCCCATGGACCCCATCCTTTCGATCCGCGGCCTTGGCAAGACCTACGCCAGCGGCCATGTCGCGCTCAAGTCGGTGGACCTGGACATCCGCCGCGGCGAGATCTTCGCCCTGCTCGGGCCGAACGGCGCCGGCAAGACCACGCTGATCTCGATCGTCTGCGGCATCGTCAACGCCAGTCGCGGCAGCGTGACCGCCGACGGCCACGACATCGTGCGCGACTTCCGCCAGGCGCGCGCGAAGATCGGCCTGGTGCCGCAGGAGCTGAGCACCGACGCCTTCGAGACCGTCTGGTCCACGGTGCGACTGAGCCGTGGCCTGTTCGGCAAGCCGCGCGACGACGCCCATCTGGAAAAGGTGCTGCGTTCGCTCAGCCTCTGGGACAAGCGTGACAGCAAGATCATGGCGCTTTCCGGCGGCATGAAGCGGCGCGTGCTGATCGCCAAGGCGCTGTCGCACGAGCCGGCGATCCTGTTCCTGGACGAACCCACCGCCGGCGTCGACGTCGAGCTGCGCCGCGACATGTGGAACCTCGTGCGTGAACTTCGCGACAAGGGCACCACGATCATCCTGACCACGCACTACATCGAGGAGGCCGAGGAAATGGCCGACCGGATCGGCGTGATCAACCACGGCGAGCTGGTCGTGGTGGACGAGAAGGACGCGCTGATGCGCAAGCTGGGCAAGAAGCAGCTGACACTGCACCTGCAGGCGCCGCTGGCGGCGATTCCGGCGGAGTTGGCCGGGCAGCCGCTGGAGCTGTCCGAAGACGGCCTGTCGCTGGTCTACACCTTCGACGTGCAGGGTGAACGCACCGGCATCGCCACCCTGCTGCGCCGGCTGGCCGACCACGGCATCGACTTCCGCGACCTCAATACCCAGGAAAGTTCGCTCGAGGAGATCTTCGTCAACCTCGTGCAGCGCGGCGGCAAGGGAGGCAAGGCATGAACTGGCATGCGGTCAGGGCCATCTACCGCTTCGAGATGGCGCGCACCTTCCGCACGATCGGCGAATCGATCCTCTCGCCGGTGCTCACCACCTCGCTGTACTTCGTGGTCTTCGGCGCGGCCATCGGCGCGCGCATGGGCGAGGTCGGCGGCGTCAGCTACGGGGCCTTCATCATCCCGGGCCTGATCATGCTGTCGCTGCTGAACGAATCGATCTCGAACGCGGCCTTCGGCATCTACATGCCCAAGTGGGCCGGCACGATCTTCGAACTGCTGTCGGCGCCGGTGGGCTGGGTCGAGGCGGTGCTGGGCTATGTCGGTGCGGCGGCCAGCAAGTCGGTGATGCTGGGCCTGCTGATCCTGGTCACCGCGCGCTTCTTCGTCGATTACGAGATCGCGCATCCGCTGGCGATGATGCTGTTCCTGGTGCTCACGGCCGTCAGTTTCAGCCTGTTCGGTTTCATCATCGGCCTGTGGGCCACCGACTTCCAGAAGCTGCAGATCATCCCGCTGATGGTGATGACGCCGCTGACCTTCCTGGGCGGCGCCTTCTATTCGATCGACATGCTACCGCCGGTCTGGCAGAAGATCGCGCTGTTCAACCCGGTCGTCTACCTGATCAGCGGGTTCCGCTGGAGCTTCTTCGGGCAGTCCGACGTTGACGTGGTGGTGAGCTTCGCGGCGATCATCGGTTTCCTGGTGCTCTGCCTGGCGGCGGTCCGCGGGATCTTCCGGTCGGGGTGGCGGCTCAAGTCCTGAGGAAATTCGTGATCCGCTACGCGCTTGCCACCCAGCCGCGAAGGTGAGTTGGCTCACAAATTGACGCACCGATCCCCTGCGCCGGCCGCTTCCCTTGCCATTCCGCGAACCGGTTCGCACTCCTGC
>CAXAYM010000184.1:0-5011 GCA_963973175.1 uncultured Arenimonas sp. | reverse complement strand
GGAAGGCGCCGCCGACCGGGCGGGTTTCCCTGCACCGGCGCCCTTGCCGGCGCCTGCGGCCTTGACTGGCCGGGGAGGTTTGCCCGCGGCGACCGGGGTTTCGGCGCGGGGTTTTCGGCTGCGTTTGGCAGTTTGGGACTTGCCCGCGCCGGGGGCCTGTTCGCGCATCGAATCCGGCATCCAGGGCGGGAGCGTGGCGCCCGGCGTCTTTTTCTTGTTCTTTGGGGCTTTTGTCATTGGGCCATGGTACACCGCGCCCCTGACTGCCGACGCCACGGCCGTTCCGGCGACCGCCCGCACGGTTGACAAAGACCCGACCTGGCCTTAAATTACGCGGCTCTTGTCGCCCTGCGCCAAGACACCTGCCCAGGTGGCGGAATTGGTAGACGCACTAGTTTCAGGTACTAGCGGGTAAAACCGTGGAGGTTCGAGTCCTCTCCTGGGCACCAAGACAAGCTGATCGAAAGGCCCGCTCCGGCGGGCCTTTTGTTTTGGCGCCGCGGGTGGCTAGTATCGGGGTTTGCCCCAAGGAAGCCGCCCCGTGTCCCGACTCTCCCGCACCACCTTGCTGCTCGCCTGTTTCCTTGCCGTTCCGGCCCTGGCCAAACAGTCCGACGAACCACGCCTGGTGCTCGACGCCAACACCAGCCGGGCCGAGCTGAGCGAGCAGCGCGCCCGCATCGAAGCGGCGATCAAGGAAGACGAATACAGCGAACTGGACCGCACCGGTCGCAACGAGCTGCGCGACGACCTGGACGCGATCGAGGCTGTCTTCC
This sequence comes from uncultured Arenimonas sp., assembly GCA_963973175.1. Lineage (GTDB taxonomy): Bacteria > Pseudomonadota > Gammaproteobacteria > Xanthomonadales > Xanthomonadaceae > Arenimonas. The sequence goes on along the minus strand of CAXAYM010000184.1, from coordinate 4,235 downwards.
CCGAACAAGGCCCCCTGCAGGCCGCCCCTGCCGCGAACCAGGCCCAGGTGGCCGAGCTGGGCAAAGACGTGAACAAGCTGCTCGACCGCGCCTTCGCCGACAGCCGCGTCACCTGCGCGCGCGAACAGCAGATCGGCAGCGCCTTCCCGAAGCGCGTCTGCACCACCGCGGCCCAGCGCCGGCGCCTGCAGACCGGCATCAACGAGATGTCGCGCAACGGCCGCGCCTCGCCCACCGTCGGGTCGCAACCGTCCAACTGACGGGGCGACCCCGGGCGGCCCTTCAAACGGAGGATGCCTGCTGCGCGCCAGGTGCGGCCGCAGGTCATTTGCAGCGAATCACCGTCCCGCCGCCATAGCCGGAGAGATAGGATTCGGTGCAGACTTTCCCGCTGTTGACGCTGTTCGCGCTGCTCCCGGCCCCTGGCCCGGCGGAGCCGACATAAGGCGCGGACGCCCCGGCCTGCCGCCGCGCCAGTTCACTGCGCGCCCTTTCGCGACGCTCCTCCTCGTCATCCGCGGCCTTCCTGGCCATGCGTTGGCGGCGGGTATATTCCGCCTCGACCAACAGGCTGGCCGGCGGGTTATAGGACCAGTACTTCTTCAACACCATGTTGCTGATGGCGTATTCGCTGAATTCACGGAGACCCTTTTCTCCCGCCGCGACGACCAACTCGCCAAGCAGATCGCCCAAGGGGCTGTCCTCGTACAGGCTCCGCCCGCCAGGCATTTGCGTCACGATGTAATCGGCGGAACCGGCATAGTCCCGGGTTCGCTCGGCATAATCCCGTACCGGATCGCCATCGGCGGCGGTGAACCGTACCTCCGGCCGCTGGTTTTCAGCTTTCCGCCTGGCATTGCCTTCATAAGTTGCAATCAAGGTGCAGGAATAGTGGGCCTTGTCGATTTTGCAGGCCTTCCGGGCAAAAGGCACGGCATCAGCCCAGCGGCCCTGATCGCCCAACATTTTGCCGACCAATCCGCATCCGTCACTTTCACCGTTGGCGCAGGCTCTTTCCGCGACCAACATGCGCTTGTCGCCGTCCTTGATGATCGAATCCTCATTGCTCTTGCCCCAGACATAATCCAGCGCGTGGGCACAGCCATCACTGTCGTTGCCGGCACAGCCACGATAGAAATAATTGCCAATCTCGGCATCACTGGCAGCGCCGATGTTTTGCAGCATCACGCCATACAGCGTGCAGGAAGCCGCGTGTTGGGCATCGCAGGCGCGGCGGGTGAAGTGCATGTATTCATGCACGTTGTCCTCGCGTTTCGCTTGTTCCACCAACGCAAGGCAGCTCGCCTGCTTCTTGGCGTAGTAGCACCCATCCAACAGTTCATCCTGGCTTGGTTCGCCCCCGGGTTGCGCCGATGCGCTTGCGGGCAGGACCAGCATCGACAGCGCGGCGGCAAGGGTGGCCAGCAAGTGGCGCACGGTTTCTTTGTTGATCAAGGGCATCGGGCGCTCCTGGCATCATGGCGATGCGTCCAGCATCACGCCCCGGCGCCGGCCCCGCATCCTTCAAATGGAGGAAGCCTCCCGGGCGCCAATGGGCGTGATCAGGGCGGCCACGTCGGCCTGCCGGGTGCAGCCGGTCCTGTGCAGAACCTGGCGCAGCTGGCTGCGCACGGTGCTGATGGCGACATCGCCCTCGGCCGCCAGCGTGTCCACGTCGAGTCCGGCGGCCAGCGAGCTGAAGTAGGGCAGCGCGAAGCTGCGGCCGAAGACATCGCCGGCCGAACGCCGGATGGGCAGCAGGTGCGCCACCCAGGCCGCCACGCCGGCCTCGTCGCGCACCGGGAACGAGGTACTGGCCTGCAGGTTGCCGGCACGCGGGCCCTCCAGCGTTTCGGCCAGGGCCCGGAACGCGGCCATGAAGTGGCCAACCTTCATTCCTGCACGCAGACCCGCCCGCCGCCATAGCCTTCGTAGGTCTTCCAGCGGCAGGTCTTCACCTGCGGAGTGCGCGACTGCATCTGCTGGCGCGCCCAGCTGACGCCCTGGCCCGACCCCGAGGCGGCGCGGCTACCCCCGCGGCGCTGCGAGGGTTCCTGCCACATGCGCGGATCGTTCCTGAATTCCTCGTCGGTGCGGCGGTCGGCCGGTTGCGCAGCAAGGCGGCTTTCCTGCTCGATGCGTCGGAAAACGCGGGCGGTTTCGCAATTCTTGGCATCACCGGCGGCGCAGGCCCGGTCGAGGCGACGATAGGCCGCCGCGCGATCCACCGGCCCGCCTTGCCCTATCGCCTCCATCACGGCCAGGTTGTTGCAGGCGAAGAGCACGCCGTTGTCGCAGGCCATGGCGTACCGACGACGTGCCTGCGGCAGGGCGACGGCCCCGCCCCGCCCTTCCTCGAGCAGCGTGGCCAGGGCGCTGCAGGATTCCCACCGCTCCGTCTGCGCCTGCTCGCACGCCTGCGTGTAGGCCGCGCGCGCGCGCGCCTCGTCAGCCGGGCCACCCTTGCCCCAGTCGGCCAGGAACCCGATGAAATAGCAGGCATCGTGGGTGCCAAGCCGGCACGCCCGATCGAAATAAGGCCGCGAGCGGGCATCGTCCCGCGTAGCCTCGTCGTCCCAATACGCGCTGGCCCGGACGAAGCAGCTATAGCCCCAGCCCAATTCACAGCCCCGGTCGAGGTAGCGCGCGGCCTCGGCCGGGTTCGGGGCGCCGCCCCTCCCTTCGCGGGTCATGAGGCCGATCTGATTGCAGCCGCGTCCATTGCCGGCGTCGCAAGCCAGGCGCGCGTAGTGCCGGGCCCCGGCGATGTCCTCGGCCCCGCCAAGGCCCTGCACCAGCAGGAGCCCCAATCGCTGGCAGCTGTGCCCGTCCCGGCGCGCGTCACAATCGACGCGATAGAGACGCCGCGCCTCCGCGAACTGCTCCGTGTCGAAAGCCCGATCCGCGGCCGCACCCTCGGGCGGCATAGCTTGGGCGAAGGCGACGGGTGCAACGCTGCAAAGGACCAACAGGCAGGCGGAGAGCTGCAGCAACCAGGCGCGTCGAATGGGGGGCGGCGGCGGAAGTGAAAGCATGTACGGGCTCCGGAACGCATCAGGAGCGGCCAGCTTCGGCGCGGCGACTCCGCCGCGCATCCCTCAAGTGGAGGATGCCTGTTGCGCGCCGATGCGCGTCACCAGCGCGGCCACGTCGGCCTGGCGCGTGCAGCCGGTCTTGTGCAGAACCTGGCGCAGCTGGCTGCGCACGGTGCTGACGGCGACATCGCCCTCGGCCGCCAGCGTGTCCACGTCGAGCCCGGCCGCCAGGCCCTGCGCGATGCGCGCTTCGGCGGGCGTCAGGTCGAACAGCGAGCGCAGCAAGGCATTGCCGGGTGGCCGCCCGGCAGCCAGCTGGCTGAAGTAGAGCAGCGCGAAGCTGCGGCCGAAGACATCGCCGGCCGAGCGGCGGACGGGCAGCAAGTGGGCGACCCAGCAGGCGACGCCGGCTTCGTCGCGTACCGGGAAGGAGGCACTTGCCTCCAGGCGGCCGGCGCGCAGGCCCTCCAGCGCTTCCGCCAGGGCCCGGGAGGCCGCGCGGTCGGCCAGCGCGAACTGCCCGTGCGCGCCGGTGACGAAAGCCGGCCCGCCCGACGCCGCTGCGTCGTTGCCTCCCACCAGTTCGCCCTCGCGCGACAGCAGCAGTGATGGGAGGCCGAGCGCCGCCATCGCCTCCGCGGCGCCCTCGGCCTGCCGCAGGTGCAGGCGGGCGCTGACCAGTGCACTGCGCGCCAGGTGCGGCCGCAGCTGGTTGAGCCACTGCACCGTCGGTTCCGGCACCGGACCGGCATCGAAGGCGCGCTCGACGCTGAAGACGATGTTGTCGCCGGTGGGCACGCGCAGCCCGGTGCCGGCCGACCAGCCCAGGCCGCGCGGCCGGAAGAAATCGCGGTAGATGGGATCCTTCGCCAGTTCCTCTTCCGACCAGAAATCCTGCTCGACGAAGAAGGAGGGGCTGTCCTGGCGCATCAGGCAGACACGGCGCGTGCACTTGGCGAACCAGCCATCGCGAACATACTCCTCGAACACGTCGCGCATGTCGGGCGAAGCCGTCCAGTTGAGCTGCTGGTTGGCGGAAAACAGCAGGCCGCCCGCGCCTCCTGCCTGCGAGGCGATGTCGTCGAGCACCTCGGGCCAGTGCTCCGGCACGGCGGAGCACTCGTAGATGCGGTCGAGCAATTCGTCCTGGTCCATCGGGATCCCTTCATTCTTTTGCAAGCTTGCCATAGCCGCGCTGCA
>CAXAYM010000183.1:0-5018 GCA_963973175.1 uncultured Arenimonas sp. | reverse complement strand
CCGCGAGACGCTGGCGGCCGATTCACGGCCGGAACACGGGGCCGGCGGCTAGGCTGGTCGCAGGTTCAACGAGGTCCGTCCATGCCTACCTGTCTGATCACCGGCGCCTCCGGCGGCGTCGCCACCGCCTTGGCGGCCACGCTGCGCGAGACCGGCTGGCGCCTGGCCCTGGTCTCCCGCGACCCCGGCAAGGTGTCGGCCGAACCCGCCGATGCCGTCATCGAAGCCGATGTCTCCACCGCCGCCGGCGCCGACCATGCGCTCGCCGCGGCCGAAGGCGCCTTCGGTGCGCCGCCCGACGCGGTGGTCAACTGCGCCGGCGCCATCGTGCTGGGCGGCCTGGCCCGGACCAGCGAACAGCAATACCGCGACTGCCTGGCCGCCAACCTCGACAGTGCCTTTTTCGTCGCCCAGGCGTACGCGCCAAGGGTTCAAAAGGCCGGGCAGGGCGGCGCGCTGCTCTTCTTCAGTTCGGTGGCTGCCGGCATCGGCGTGGCCAACCATGCCGCCATCGCGGCGGCGAAGGGCGGCGTCGAAGGCCTGGTCCGGGCCCTGGCCGCCGATTTCTCCGGCGCCGGCCTGCGGGTGAACGCCATCGCCCCCGGCCTGATGCGTACGCCCGCCACCGAACGCATGCTGTCGTCGGAGGCGTCGGCCAAGGCCATCCGCGCCCAGTACCCGCTGGGTCGCCACGGCGAGTCCGGGGACGCCGCCGCGCTGGCCGCCTTCCTGATCGCGCCGCAGGCCGGCTGGATCACCGGGCAGGTGATCGCGCTCGACGGCGGCTTCCAGGCCGTGCGACCGATGCTGCGGGCGGGCTGAGTCGATGGCCCACGCCCTGGTGTGGTTCCGCCGAGACCTGCGCCTGGCCGACAACCCGGCCCTGCAGGCGGCGCTCGATGCCGGCCTGGTGCCGGTGCCGGTCTACATCCACGCGCCGGACGAGGAGGCGCCCTGGGTCCCTGGCGCCGCCAGCCGCGCCTGGCTGCGCAAGTCGCTGCAGGCGCTGGATGCCGATCTGAAGGCGCGCGGCTCGCGGCTGATCATCCGCCGCGGCGAGAGCCTGGCCGAGATCGAAAAGCTCATCGGCGAGACCAAGGCCGAGGCGCTGCACTGGAACCGGCTGTACGAGCCGGCCTGCATCGCCCGCGACACCCGCATCAAGCAGGGGCTGAAATCGCGCGGCCTGCACGTGGAAAGCCACAACGGCGCCCTTCTGGTGGAGCCTTGGCAGGTGCAAACGGGGCAGGGTGATCCCTACCGCGTATTCACCCCGTTCTGGAAAAACGCCCGGCAGCACCTGGAGGGACTTCGCGCCACCGATGCGCCCAAGCGCCTGCCCGAGCCTCCGCCCCGGCTCACCGGCTTGGACGTGGACGACCTGGGCCTGGCCCCGCCGGGCGACGAGCCGCGCTGGGACGAAGGCTTCTGGCAAGACTGGACCCCCGGCGAGTCCGGCGCACGGGAAATGCTGGAGATCTTCCTGGACGGTGCCATCCGCGGCTACAAGGCCGAGCGGGACAAACCCGGGCGCGTGGGCACCTCGCGGCTCTCGCCGCACCTGCATTTCGGCGAGATTTCCCCGCGCAGCATCGTGGCGGCGATCCGTAGCCAGGCGTGGCCCGCGGCGAACGAGGCCGACGTGGCGCACTACCTTTCCGAGCTGGGCTGGCGCGAATTCAGCCACCACCTCCTCTACCACTTTCCGAACACGCCGGAAGAGAACCTCAATCCGCGCTTCGAGGACTTCCCCTGGGCCCGGGCCACCCGGCACCGGCTCGAGGCCTGGCGTCGCGGTCGTACCGGCGTGCCGCTCGTGGACGCCGGCATGCGCGAGCTCTGGGCAACCGGCTGGATGCACAACCGCGTGCGCATGGTGGCCGCCAGCTTCCTGACCAAGAACCTGCGCATCCACTGGCGCCACGGCGCCCAGTGGTTCTGGGACACGCTGGTGGATGCCGACCTGGCCAACAACACCCAGGGCTGGCAATGGACCGCCGGCACGGGCGCCGATGCCGCACCGTACTTCCGCATCTTCAGCCCGACCGCGCAGACGGAACGTTTCGACCCGGCTGGCGACTATATCCGGCGCTGGGTTCCGGAGCTGGCGGAACTGCCGGACAAGGCACTGGCCGCCCCCTGGGAGCACGCCGACCTGGTGCGCGAAAAGGTCCCAGGCTATCCGTCGGAACCGGTGGTGGACCTGCGCGAGAGCCGTGAAGCCGCGCTGGCCGCCTACGAGACCGTCAAGGCGGACGGCGCCGACAAGCGTTGACGCCCGTGCCGCGCGGCCGGCATCCTGCCCTGAACCGGGGAGGGATCATGGCCGAGGCGCGCAAGAGGATCCGCAAGACGCCGATGTCGCGGGTGGACACCGCCTGGCTGCGCATGGAGCGCGCCACCAACCTGATGATGATCACCGGCGTGATGATGTTCGAGTCCCACCTCGACATCCGCACCCTGCGCAAGGTGATCGAGCAGAAGTTCCTGGCCTATCCGCGCTTCCGGCAAAAGGCGGTGGATGGCCCGACGGGCGCGGTCTGGCAGGACGATGCCGACTTCGACCTGGACTGGCACATCCGGCTGACGGCGCTGCCCGGCAAGGGCGGCAAGCGCGAACTCGAACGCCTCACCAGCCAGCTGGCCTCCACGCCGCTGGACAAGTCCAAGCCGCTTTGGCAGTTCCACCTGGTCGAACGCTACGACGGGGGTTCGGCGCTGATCTCGCGCATCCACCACTGTTATGCCGACGGCATCGCCCTTGTGCAGGTGCTGCTTTCACTCACCGAAATGGGCGAGGACGACAAGCGCAAGAAGTCGCTGGCCAAGCGCTGGCTCAAGAAGGAAGAGCACGCCCCGGTGGCCAAGCGGGTCGGCGCCATCGACCGCTACATGCAGCTGGGCAACAAGATGCTCGAGAAGGGCATGGACATCTATCGCGACCCTTCGCTGGCCGCCGTGCTGGCCAGCGAAGGCGTGGACATCGCCCGTGAGATCGGCCTGGCGCTTTCGCTTTCCGACGACCCCGACACGGTGCTCAAGGGGCGGCTTGGCGTCAGCAAGCGCGTGGCCTGGGCCGAACCGCTGTCGCTGGACGAAGTGAAATCGGTCAGCCGCGCCCTGCGCTGCACGGTCAACGACATCCTGCTGGCTTCGGCCACCGGGGCCTTGCGCAGCTACATGATCGAGCGCGGTGAACAGCTCGACGGCATCACCATCCGCGCCACCGTGCCGGTCAACCTCCGGCCGCTGGAGCACGCCAAGCAGCTGGGCAACCACTTCGGACTGGTGTTCCTGGACCTGCCGGTGGGCGAGCCCAACCCGATGCGCCGGCTCGAGCGCGTGGCGGCCTCGATGAAGGTGCTGCGCAAGTCGCGCCAGGCCGTGGCCACCTTCGGCGCCCTGGCGGCGGTCGGCATGGCCCCGCCGGCGGTGCAGGCCTTCGCACTGGAGATGTTCAGCCGAAAGGCCTCGGCCGTGGCCACCAACGTGCCCGGACCACAGATGCCGCTGTACCTGGGCGGCAGCAAGATCCGCGACCTGATGTTCTGGGTCCCGCAGAACGGCTCCATCGGCCTGGGCATCTCCATCCTGAGCTACAACGGCGCCGTGCACTTCGGCCTGATCGCCGACGCCAAGCTGATGCCGGATCCGGACTCGGTGATCCGCCGATTCCGCCCCGAGTTCGAGAAGCTGCTCTACCTGGCGCTGATGGCGCGCTGGGAAGGCGAGTTCTGCGCCGAGGCCGCCGAGGCCCTGTTGCTCGACCCGCTCAACCCCATCTAAGTGTAGGAGCGCCTTCAGGCGCGAATCTTTTGACTTTGCCTTTGGCAAAGAAGTGATTCGCGCCTGAAGGCGCTCCTACAGGAGACAGCAAATGGCCAACCAAACCTGCGACGTGCCCGGCCAGGGCCTGCGCGTACCCCCGTCCGACGTTCCCGATCCGGACCAGGACATCGCCACCGGCGACGACCGCGGCGAACTGGTGCTAGCGGGTGGCTGTTTCTGGTGCACGGAAGCCGTCTACCGGCAGTTGGCAGGCGTCACCGAAGTGCTGCCCGGCTACGCCGGCGGCAGTGCCGACACCGCCAATTACGAAGCCGTGTGCAGCGGCCGCACCCGCCATGCCGAAGCCATCCGGATCCGCTACGAACCGGCGCGCATCAGCTTCGGCCGGCTGCTGAAGGTGTTCATGGCGGTGGCGCACGACCCGACCCAGAAGGACCGGCAGGGCAACGACGTTGGCCCGCAGTACCGGTCGGCGATCTTCCCGCTCGACGCCGACCAGCGTTACGTCGCCGGGGCCTACCTGGCGCAGCTGGAACAGGCGGGGGTGTACGCGGGGCCGATCCAGACCACCATCGAGGACATGGATACGTTCTTCGTGGCGGAAACACATCACCACGATTACGCGGCGCGCAATCCGGGGCAGCCCTACATCCAGTATGTGTCGATGCCAAAGGTGGAGAAGCTGCGCCGCTATTTCCCGAGCCTGTAGGAGCGCCTTCAGGCGCGAAGCTCTTGCCTTTGTCTTCGACAAAGAAAAAATTCGCGCCTGAAGGCGCTCCTACATCGTCGGCATCACGAATTCGGGGTCGCGGACGCCGGTTGGCCAGCGGGCCGTGATTGTCTTAAGCCGCGTGTAGAAGCGAACACCGTCGGGGCCGTGCATGTGCAGCGGCCCGAACAGGCTGCGTTTCCAGCCGCCGAAGCTGTGGAAGGCCATCGGCACCGGGATCGGTACGTTGATGCCGACCATGCCGGCCTGGACCCGGTGCGCGAACTGGCGGGCGGCATCGCCGTCGCGGGTGAAGACCGCGGTGCCGTTTCCGTATTCGTGGGTGTTCACCAGTTCAAGGGCGGCCTCGAAATCCGGCACGCGCAGCACGCACAGCACCGGCCCGAAGATCTCCTCGCGGTAGATGCGCATCGCCGGCGTGACCCGGTCGAACAGGCAGCCCCCCAGGAAAAACCCGTCCGGCGCAGCGTCCACCTCGAGGCCGCGGCCATCCACCACC
>CAXAYM010000182.1:0-5022 GCA_963973175.1 uncultured Arenimonas sp. | reverse complement strand
GGTTGGCCGCCTCGCAAGGGGGGCGGCCAGCCGGGAGGGCTCAGCCCGACTCGTTGTCGGTGGGCCTGCCCTCTTCCCCTTGCGGCCGCGCCGAAATGCGCGCCACTTCGTTGCGCACCTGGGCCGCCGTGCCCTCCAGCTGGGTGCCGATGGTGCCCACGAGGCGACGCCATTCCTTGGCCAACACGGCATCGCTGGCCCGCATGAGCTCGGCGCTGCGCACGACAAGGGTCTGGGCACCGAGGTTCTCCGAAACGCCCTTGAGCGCGTGTGCGGCCTCGCGCAACCCATCCCAGCGACCGGCCGCCGCAGCCCGTTCGGCTTCGGCCAGGCAGCGGCTGGCGTCGCGCAGGCACTGTTCGGAAAAGTCGCGAAGGAACTGCTTGCCCAGCCCCATCGCCGCGAGCTCCTCGAGCACGTCGGTGCGCAGGGTCGGCAGCACGTCCTTGCGCTGCGGGGTACTGGCCTCGCCGGCCGCCCCACCGGCGATCTCGGCCAGGGTGTCGAGCAGCCGCGCCGCCACCACCGGCTTGGTGAGGAAGCTGTAGGCACCCGCGGCCTCGGTGTCACGCACCGCGTCGACGGTGGCGTCGGCGCTGAGCACGACGATGGGCGTGCGTGCCCCGCCGGCCTGCATCACCCTCGCCTGCTTGATCACCTCCAAGCCGTCGACGCCGGGCATGTGCAGGTCGACGATGGCCGCGTCCAGGGTCTCGGCCTCCAGGCGGTCCAGGGCCTGTTCGCCGTTCTCGGCGAACACGGGCTGGTGGCCGGCGCGTTCGAGCAGGCGCTGCAGCACCAGGCGGTTGGCCGGCTGGTCGTCGGCAACAAGCACGCGCATCGGCCGCACCCGGGCACGGTGCCGGACGAAAGGATCGTCGAAGGAGATGACCTTGCCTTCGGCCGAGCGGGCGGCCGATTCGTCTTCGGCCACCACCGCGAACTGGAGGTCCACGAAGAAGTGCGTGCCGCCGCCGGCGTTGTCTTCCAGGCCGATGGAGCCGCCCAGCAGTTCGGTCAGGGTCTTGGCGATGGTGGTGCCCAGGCCGGTGCCGCCGAAACGTCGCGTCGGGCCGCTGTCGACCTGCTCGAAGGCCTGGAACAGGGTCGCCTTGGCCGCGTCGGGCACGCCGATGCCGGTATCACGCACGGAAATGCGCAGCGCCGCCTTGCCGTCCTCGAGCGAGCGCAGGTTGAAGGCCAGGCTGACGCTGCCGGCATCGGTGAACTTGATCGCATTGTGGGTGAGGTTGAGCAGGACCTGGCCCAGGTGGCCGACGTCGCCATGCAGGCGCGCCGGCACCTCTTCCTGCACGCTGACGTGCAGTTCGAGGTTCTTCTGGGCCGCCATCGGCTGGAGCATCGTCCGGATGCGCCTGGCAAGCTCGCGGGGCGAGAAGTCGCTGTCCTGTCGCTTGAGCTTGCCGGCCTCGATCGCCGAGATGTCCAGCACGTCCTCGACCAGCAGCAGCAGGGTTTGCGCCGAGGTCTGGATGACGTCGGCGGCCTCGCGCTGCTCGGGCGCCAGCCGGGTGCCGGAAAGCAGCTCGGCCATGCCGATGATCCCGTTGAGCGGCGAGCGGAACTCGTGGCTCATGTTGGCCAGGAAGCGGCTCTTGGCGGCGTTGGCGCGCCGCGCCTCCTCGCCGGCCTTGCGCAGGTCGCGCAGCAGGGTGATCAGGTAGCTGGGAATCGCCACCAGGCCGACCAGCAGGCCCCAGGCGACGTAGGGATTTTGCTGCCAGTAGGGCGTAGTGAGGATGACGGCGAGGAAGGTCAGCACCGCCAGGCCCATCGCGGCGAACAGGTAGTTGGTGCCGAAGCGCAGGCCGTTGCCCACCGTGACCCACAGGATGATGACGTACAGGGGCGCCAGGACCTCGCCCTTGAGCATCATCATCGCGGCCAGGGTGCTGTAGTCGGCCAGCATGCCGAGCACCCGCCGTCCATGCGAGACGCCGGGCTGCAGGATGATCGCGATCACGATGCCCAGGCCGAGCAGGGTTTCGGCCATCAGGATGAGCACGCTCAGGCGCAGCTCCTCGCCCGCCGACTGGCTGCTCGCCAGCCCGGCCAGGTAAGCCAGCAGCACCGCGGCGATGACCAGCCTCACCAGCGCCTGGCCGTGCTCGCTGTCGGGGCGGTTGGCGAAGGCGCGGATCATGGCATGGGGTTCAGGGGCGCGGGGTGCCCGGGGCGACCATCCGGAAGATTTCCTCGAGCTGGTCGCGGCGGGCCATCGCCGCGGACACCACCGCCGGGTCGAACAAGGTGCCGGAACCGGACTTGATGTGCGCCATCGCCTCGTCGAAGGAATGGGCCGGACGCCAGATCCGCGGCGAGGTCATGGCGTCGAGCACGTCCGCCACCGCGACGATGCGTGCGGGCAGCGGGATGTCCTCACCCGACAGGCCACCGGGGTAACCACTGCCGTCCCAGCGTTCCTGGTGGCCCAAGGCGATGGTCGCGCCGGTCTGCACGAAACGGCTGCTGCTTCCGGATAGCAGCGCCTGGCCAAGCTCGGGATGCCGGCGGACCTCGGCCATCTCCTCCTCGTCCAGTGCGGCCGGCTTGCGCAGGATCGCGTTGGAAATGGCCAGCTTGCCGATGTCGCGCAGGGGCGCGGCCAGCTCGATCATGCCGACGTCCTCCTCGCCCAGGCCCAGGGCCTCGGCAATCAGGCCGGCGTAGCGACCCAGCCGCTCGGAACTCGCGACCGACCCGCCATCGTGGAAGGCCGTGGCCTTGGCCAGGCGGTGCAGGATCTCGCGCTCGCGTTCGTCGAGCTCGTGCATGCGCGCCAGCAGCTGGCGCTCGAGTTCGTGGGCACGCGACTTGAGGTTCTGCTGCTGCTGGCGCAGGGCCAGCAGGTTGCGGCAGCGCGAGCGCAGCTCCCTCGGGCGCACCGGCTTGACCAGGAAATCGATCACGCCGGCCTCGAGCGCGGCGTTGCGGATGGGCTCGTCGCCGACCACGGTGATCAGGATGATCGGCACGTCGCGGTGCGAGAGCGGACGACGGAAGCGCCGCGCGAACTCCAGGCCGTCGAGCTTGGGCATGCGGTAGTCGAGCAGCAGCAGGTCGGGCGAGCTGCGCTGCGACCACAGCAGCGCCTCCACCGGGTCGCCGAAATCGGTGACCTTTACCTCCGGACTGATGTCTTCGAGCAGGTGGCGGAACATGGTCCGCTGCGAAGGCTGGTCATCGACGATCAGAACGTTCACGTAAAGCTCCCGGGTGCGCACACCGTGATTGCCGCGGGTCGCGGCTCCGGCCCAGCTTACTCCCGGGAATTCAAGGCCGGCAAGCACTTGCCGGACATTCTTCTCTAGGCTTCTGGCCGCATGTAGGGGAAAAGCAGCACGTCGCGGATGGAGGCACTGTCCGTGACCAGCATCACCAGCCGGTCGATGCCGATGCCGAGGCCGCCGGTCGGCGCCATTCCGTACTCCAGGGCACGGATGTAGTCGGCGTCGTAATGCATGGCTTCGTCGTCCCCGCCTTCCTTGGCCTCGACCTGGGCCAGGAAGCGGGCCTTCTGGTCTTCGGGGTCGTTGAGCTCGGAGAAGCCGTTGGCGATCTCGCGGCCGCCGACGAACAGCTCGAAGCGGTCGGTCAGGCCCGGATCCCGGTCGGAGGCACGTGCCAGGGGACTCACTTCGACCGGGTGGTCGGTGATGAAGGTCGGCTGCACCAGGGTGTGTTCCACGGTCTTCTCGAAGATTTCCAGCAGCAGCTTGCCCCAGCCGTAGCTTTGCTTGACCTTCACACCCAGCCGGGCGCAGTGGGCGCGCATGGCGTCGACGTCGCGCAGTTCCTCGCGGTGGATTTCCGGGTTGTGCTCCAGCACCGCCTCGGTCATCGACCAGCGGCGGAACGGCGGACCCAGGTCGATGGCCATGCCCTCCCACTCAAGGTGGGTGGTGTCGCGTACGCGCAGCGCCACTTCGCGGATCAGCTGCTCGGTGAGATCCATCACCTCATGGTAGGTGGCGTAGGCCTCGTACAGCTCGAGCATCGTGAATTCGGGGTTGTGCCGGGTGGACACGCCCTCGTTGCGGAAGTTGCGGTTGATCTCGTACACGCGCTCCATGCCGCCCACGACCAGGCGCTTGAGGTAGAGCTCGGGCGCCACGCGCAGGTACAGGTCCAGGCCCAGCGCGTTGTGGTGGGTGGTGAAGGGCTTGGCCGTGGCGCCACCGGGGATGTAATGCATCATCGGCGTTTCGACCTCGAGGAAGCGCCGCGCATCGAGCCAGGCGCGCATCGCCGAGACGATGCGCGAACGCTGCACGAAGACCTCGCGCGCCTCCGGGTTCATGATCAGGTCGACATAGCGCATGCGGTAGCGCTGCTCGACGTCGGCCAGGCCGTGGAACTTGTCCGGCAGCGGCCGCAGCGACTTGGTCAGCAGGCGCAGCGACGTCGCCTTGACCGACAGCTCGCCGGTGCGGGTGCGGGTCAGGCCGCCCTGCACCGCCACGATGTCACCGACGTCCCAGCCCTTGAAGGCCTCGTAGGCCTCGCCCAGGTCCGTGCCCTGCAGGTACAGCTGGATGCGGCCCGACATGTCCTGGATCTGCGCGAAGCTGGCCTTGCCCATCACGCGCTTGGCCATCAGCCGGCCGGCGACGGCGACGTTGCGGTCCAGGGCTTCCAGGGCCTCGGCGGTCCAGGCGTCCTTGTCGGCGAACTCGGCCTGCAGGTCGCCGGCATAGTCGGCGCGGGCGAAATCGTTGGGGAACGCCACGCCGCCGGCATCGCGCAGGGCGGCCAGTTTGGCCCGGCGTTCGGCGATCAGGGTGTTTTCGTCGGCGGCGGGGGTGGATTGGCTGGGCTTGTCGGTCATGGTGGCGTCGCTGGCTGTTGTTCGGTTCTGTAGGAGCGCCTTCAGGCGCGAATCTCTTCCTTGCCGAAGGCAAAGTCAAAAGATTCGCGCCTGAAGACGCTCCCACACGGGAGCGGATCAGGCGTCGGAGCGTTTGGCGCCGACTTCCAGGCCCGCTTTCAGGCTGGCCTCGA
>CAXAYM010000181.1:0-5068 GCA_963973175.1 uncultured Arenimonas sp. | reverse complement strand
CTGCGCCGGCTGCTGCTGAGAGCGGCCGATGAGCACGCCGGCCGCCACCGCGACCCGCGCCGCCAGCGAAACGGCCGCGGCCGCGGGCGATGGCTGGTGGCAGCAGACCCTGGTCGAACTCGGCGGGGTCAGCTTCACGCCGGCCGGCCTGGCCGGGGCGCTGGGCGTTTTCGTGGTGGCCTGGCTCGTTTCCTGGACGGTGCGTCGTGGCCTGACCCGGTTCTCCCAGCGCGAAGGCACCCGCGATCGTCGTGCGGCGATCTACACCGTCGGCCGCATCGTGCACTACCTGCTGCTGGTCGTCGCCTTCCTGGTGGCGCTGGAGCTGATCGGCGTGCCCGCCAGCCGCTTCGCCGTTTTCGCCGGCGCGATCGGCGTCGGCCTGGGTTTTGGCCTGCAGGCGATTTTCAACAACTTCATCTCCGGATTGATCCTGCTGTTCGACCGCAGCCTGAAGGTGGGCGACTTCGTCGAGCTCGAGTCCGGCGTGCATGGCGAGGTCAGCGACATCAACATCCGCGCCACCCGCATCACCACCAACGACAACATCGAGATCCTGGTGCCCAACTCCGAGTTCGTCAGCGGCCGGGTGGTGAACTGGACCCACAACGACGTCTCGCGCCGCTTGCGCATCCCCTTTGGCGTGGCCTACGGCAGCGACAAGGAGACCGTGAAGGCCGCGGCGCTGGAAGCCGCCTGCGCGGTGCCTTTCACCCTGGCGCAGGAGGGGCCGCGCCGGCCGCAGGTCTGGCTTACCGAATTCGGTGATTCCAGCCTGAACTTCGACCTGGTGGTGTGGCTGACCGCCGAAGCCACCAAGCGCCCATCGGCGGTGAAGGCCGCGTACAACTGGGAACTGGAAACCGCGCTGGCCAGGCATGGCCTCGAGATTCCCTTCCCGCAGCGCGACCTGCACCTGCGCAGCGCCTTCGGCCTGCGCGACGAAAAGGCCTGGGAGGCGATGGGGCGCCCGGTGCGAAAGCCGGCCGACGAGGGCCCGCCGCCGCGTCCCGGCGGCAACGACGCCACCGAGGACGTGAAGCGCGAAATCAAAGAAGACAAAGAAGACAAGGATTCCACTGATGCCACGTAGCGACGACAGCCGTTCCAAGCTTTTCGTGCGCCTCGCCACGCGTGCCGACATCCCCGGCATCGTCGCGCTGTCCGCCCGGAGCTATGGCGACGCCATGGCCTACACGCCCGAGATGGTCGGCGGCCAGCTCACCCAGTTTCCCGCCGGCCAGTTCGTGGCCGAATACGACGGGGAGGTGGTGGGCTATTGCGCGACGTTCTGCATCGCCGAATCGCTGGCGCTGGCGCCGCACGGCTGGCGCGAGATCACCGGCGGCGGGTATGCCTCGCGCCACGACGCCAGGGGCGACTGGCTCTACGGCATGGAGGTATGCGTGGATCCGGCGCGCCGCGGCCTGCGCATCGGCCGGCGGCTGTACGACCGGCGCAAGCGCCTGTGCATGCAGCTCGACCTCAAGGGCATCGTCTTCGGTGGCCGCCTGCCGGGCCTGCACAAGCGCATCAAGCAGTACGGCAGCGCCGAAGCCTATGTGGATGCCGTGCGCGAAGGCAGGGTGCGCGACCTGGCGCTGTCCTTCCAGCTGGGCAACCAGTTCGAGGTGATCGGCGTGCTGTCGGACTACCTGCCGTCGGACCACGAATCACTGGGTTATGCCGCGCACCTGGTGTGGCGGAACCCGAGCTTTTCCGACCACCCGGAGATCCGCAAGGCCCAGCGCAGCGGCGACCTGCCGGCGGCGGTGCGCGTGGCGACGGTGCAGTACCAGCAGCGGCGGATCAAGACCTTCGAGGAGTTCGCCACCCAGATCGAATACTTCGTGGATATCGCGGCCGACTACCGCAGCGATTTCGTCGTTTTCCCGGAGCTGATCACGCTGCAGCTGCTTTCGATCGAGAACAAGCCGCTTTCGCCCTCCGACTCGATCCGCACGCTGACCAAGTACACCAACCAGTACCGCGACCTGATGCACAAGCTGGCGGTGGCGTACAACATCAACATCATCGGCGGCTCCCACCCGACCCAGATGGACGATGGCGACATCCACAACATCTGCTACGTGGCCCTGCGCGACGGCTCCATCCATGAGCGCGAGAAGATCCACCCGACGCCCAACGAGGTGCACTGGTGGAAGATCGCCGGCGGCGACGGTGCCGAGGCCATCCCCACCGACTGCGGGCCGATCGGCGTGATGATCTGCTACGACTCGGAGTTCCCGGAGCTGGCGCGGCACCTCGTGGACCAGGGCGCGATGATCCTGTTCGTGCCCTACTGCACCGACGTGCGCCAGGGCCACCTGCGCGTGCGCTACTGCTGCCAGGCGCGCGCGATCGAGAACCAGGTCTACGTGGTCACCTCCGGCAACGTCGGCAACCTGCCGGGCGTGAACAACTTCGACATCCAGTACGCGCAGAGCTGCATCATCACGCCCTGCGACTTCCCGTTCGCGCCCGAGGGCATCGCCGCCGACACCACGCCCAACGCCGAGCAGGTGGCCTTCGCCGACCTGCGCCTGGACGACCTGATGCAGGCACGCGCCTCCGGCACGGTCCAGAACCTGCGCGACCGCCGCCACGACCTCTACCAGACCACCTGGAAAAAGCGCCGCACCTGACGCGCGCGAAGCACCCAAGGAAAGACCATGGCCAAGACCATTGAACTGAAAGTGCCGGACATCGGCGACGACAAGGACGTACCGGTGATCGAGCTGCTGGTGCAGCCGGGGGACACCGTGGCCAAGGACCAGGGCCTGGTCACGCTCGAATCGGACAAGGCCACGATGGAGGTGCCGGCCAGCGCCGCCGGCAAGATCACCGAACTCAAGGTGAAGGTGGGCGACACGGTGTCGGCTGGCGACGTGCTGGCGATCGCCGAAGCCGACGACGGAGCTGCCGCTGATGACAAGGGCGCAGGCGGCAAGGCGGCCGAACCGGACAAGGCCGAAAAAGCGCCGGCATCCGACAGCAAGCCCGGGAATGACGGCAAGCAGGCCGACGCCCCGACGGCCCAGGCCGCGGGTGCTTCCGGCCGCAAGGCCGATGTCGAATGCCGCATGCTCGTGCTCGGCGCCGGCCCCGGCGGCTACACCGCCGCCTTCCGCTCCGCCGACCTGGGCATGGACACCGTCCTGGTCGAACGCTACGACGCCCTGGGCGGCGTCTGCCTCAACGTCGGCTGCATCCCGTCCAAGGCACTGCTGCACGCGGCCGAGGTGCTGGTCGAGGCCAAACATGCCGCCGACTTCGGCATCAGCTTCGGCGAGCCGAAGATCGACCTCGACAAACTGCGCGGCCACAAGGAGAAGGTCGTCGGCCAGATGGTGAAGGGCCTGGCGGGCATGGCGAAGCAGCGCAAGGTGCGCACGCTCACCGGTACCGGCAAGTTCATTTCGGCCAACGAGCTCGAAGTCGAAGGCAAGGACGGCAAGACGCTGGTGCGATTCGAACAGTGCATCATCGCCGCCGGCTCGCAGCCGGTGAAGCTGCCGGCCTTCCCCTGGGACGACGAGCGGGTGATGGACTCCACCGACGCGCTCGAGCTGGCCGACGTGCCCAAGCAGCTGCTGGTCGTCGGCGGCGGCATCATCGGCCTGGAAATGGCCTGCGTGTACAGCGCGCTGGGCAGCGAAGTGACCGTGGTCGAGTTCATGGACCAGCTGATGCCGGGCGCCGACAAGGACCTGGTCAAGCCGCTGGCCGACCTGCTGAAAAAACGCGGTGTCGCCGTGCACCTGGGCTGCAAGGTCACCGAGGTCAAGGCGAAGAAGGACGGCCTGTACGCCAGCTTCGAGGGCGACTCCAAGCCCGAACGCAGCAAATTCGACCGCGCCCTGGTTTCGGTCGGCCGCGCGCCCAATGGCGGCAAGATCGATGCGGACAAGGCCGGAGTGAATGTCACCGACCGCGGCTTCATCCCGGTCGACCGGCAGATGCGCACCAACGTGCCGCACATCTTCGCCATCGGCGACCTCGTCGGCCAGCCGATGCTGGCCCACAAGGCGACGCACGAAGGCAAGCTGGCGGCAGAAGTGGCCTTTGGCGAGAAGAAGGAGTGGGTCGCCCGGGTGATCCCGTCGGTCGCCTACACCGACCCGGAAATCGCCTGGGTCGGCGTCACCGAAACCGAAGCCAGGGCCAAGGGCCTGAAGGTCGGCGTCGCGAAGTTCCCGTGGGCGGCCTCGGGCCGCGCCGTCGGCATCGGCCGCGCCGAAGGCTTCACCAAGCTCATCTTCGACGAAGAAACCGACCGCATCATCGGCGGCGGAATCGTCGGCGTGCATGCCGGCGACCTGATCGCCGAAGTCGCCCTGGCCATCGAAATGGGCTGCGAAGCCGCCGACATCGGCCACACCATCCACCCGCACCCGACGCTCAGCGAATCGGTGGGCATGGCGGCCGAGATCCAGGAAGGCTCGATCACCGACCTCTACATCCCGAAGAAGAAATAACGAGAGGCGCTCGTCGGGTTGGTCGCTTTGATCGGGGGCTTGCGCGAGCGCCTGCGCCGTGATTTTTTGGGCCCTCCCGGCTCTTTCGCCGGAGAGGGCCCAAAAAATCACGGCGCAGGCGTCCGGAAGTCCGGGCTGGCCGGAACGAGGATTCCCCAGCGCTTGCCGCTGGCGGCACCGGCGTGGTCTCGATGGGATGCGGACAAACCCCTGGCGTCGTGTCGGGGCGGAACGTCGGATGCGCTAGGGGACATGTACGTCGGCCGCACCTTCGTGCGGAAATCTGTATCCGGGCGAATACATACCTCGCCGGACCTCGTGGACCGATCATGCCGGGTCTCCGGCAGCAAACCGGTGCACGAGGTCCCTGCATCGTCGTGTTCGCGGGCAATCAGACTTCCGCACGAAGGTGCGGCCGACGTACACGGCATGCCGGTGATCAAGCCAGGGCAGCCATTCGCGGCGTCGGCAGTTTGTCCGCTTACCGACAACAAGGCAGCGGCGACGAACGCAGCGCGCGCAAGCGAAGTCGTGTTCCGGCGAACCGTCGCCATCCGGACGTCGGGGCCGTGAGTTGTTGCGCCCTCTCC
>CAXAYM010000180.1:0-5083 GCA_963973175.1 uncultured Arenimonas sp. | reverse complement strand
CCGCGGTTCAGTTTCAACGGCCGGGCCGGGCTACTCGACCGCGACCGGGATCTTGCCGATGCGCGCCTGCCATTCCCGGGGCCCGGTGCGGTGCACCGACTCGCCCTGGGCGTCCACGGCCACCGTCACCGGCATGTCCCTGACCTCGAACTCGTAGATCGCCTCCATGCCCAGGTCGGCGAAGCCGACCACCCGGGCGGCCTTGATCGCCTTGGACACCAGGTAGGCGGCCCCACCCACGGCCATCAGGTAGGCCGAGCGGTGCCGGCGGATGGCGTCGATCGCCGCCGGGCCACGCTCGGCCTTGCCGACCATGCCCATCAGGCCGGTCTGGGCCAGCACCTGGTCGGTGAACTTGTCCATGCGCGTGGCGGTGGTCGGACCGGCCGGCCCCACCACTTCGTCGCGCACCGGATCGACCGGGCCGACGTAATAGATGAAACGGTCCTTCAGGTCCACCGGCAGCGCTTCGCCCTTGTTGAGCATGTCCACCATCCGCTTGTGCGCGGCGTCGCGGCCGGTGAGCAGCTTGCCGTTGAGCAGCAGCACCTCGCCCGGCTTCCAGCTGGCGACTTCGTCGCGGGTAATGGTGTCCAGGTCCACGCGGCGGCCCTTGGACGCGTCGTAGGTGAGCTTGGGCCAGTCCTCCAGCGATGGCGGATCGAGCTGCACCGGGCCGCTGCCGTCCAGGGTGAAGTGGGCGTGGCGGGTGGCGGCGCAGTTGGGGATCATCGCCACGGGCAGGTTGGCGGCATGGGTCGGGCAATCCTTGACCTTGATGTCGAGCACGGTGGTCAGGCCCCCCAGGCCCTGGGCGCCGATGCCCAGCGCATTCACCTTCTCGTACAGCTCCAGGCGCAGTTCCTCGACGCGGTTGGCCGGGCCGCGGGCCTGCAGGTCGGTGATGTCGATCGGCTCCATCAGCGATTCCTTGGCCATCAGCATCGCCTTCTCCGCGGTGCCGCCGATACCGATGCCCAGCATGCCGGGCGGACACCAGCCGGCACCCATGGTCGGCACGGTCCTGAGCACCCAGTCCACCACCGAGTCGGAGGGGTTGAGCATCGCGAACTTGGACTTGGCCTCGCTGCCGCCGCCCTTGGCCGCGACGATGACGTCGACGCTGCCGCCGGGAACGACCTTCATGTTCACGACCGCCGGCGTGTTGTCCTTCGTGTTGCTGCGCTTGCCGGCCGGGTCGGCCAGCACGCTGGCGCGCAGTTTGTTGTCGGGATGGTTGTAGGCGCGGCGCACGCCTTCGTTGACCATGTCCTCGACGCCCATGCTGGCGTCGGGCCACTGCACGTCCATGCCGATTTCAAGGAAGACGGTGACGATGCCGGTGTCCTGGCAGATCGGCCGGTGGCCTTCGGCGCACAGGCGCGAGTTGATCAGGATCTGGGCGATCGCGTCCTTCGCGGCCGGCGACTCCTCGCGCTCGTAGGCGGCCGCCAGGTTCCGGATGTAGTCCACCGGGTGGTAGTACGAGATGTACTGCAGTGCGTCGGCGACGGACTGGATGAAGTCTTCCTGCTTGATCTGGCTCACGGCGGGCTTCGGGCTTGCGGGGAAGCGCGCATTTTAACCCACGCCATCCAGGCCGCGTCGCCGGGACGCGGCCTGGCCTGTCTGCTTATCCGGCGCCGGTCGGGCCACCGACGGCGGCCGCATGGTTGGCCCGCAGGTAGTCAACGGCCAGCGAGGTGACCCGTTCCAGCATGGCCTTGTCGGCACCACCAAAACTGTAGGCGCCCGCCATGCCGGCGGCATGCTGGTAGAACTCGGGCTCGGCGATGACCTGGCCGCTGGCCGCGTCGACGATGCGCAGCTTGAGCAAGATCCGCGACTTGCCCGCGAAGGCACCGGCGAACACGCGTTTCCCGCCGCTGATGTAGCGGATTCCCGCGACATAGGGTTCGATGCGCAGCACGCGCGGCTGCCCGGCCCCGGGCGTCCCGGCATTGACCTCTTCAAGCCAGGGCGTGATGCGCTCGTCCAGGTTCGCCTGCAGGTTCACCAGAGCTGCCTCGTTGGGCTTTTGCCCGGCCCAGGGAGCGCCCATCGTTATCGGCCGGACCTCGACGCGCCCGAAGGCGGAGAAAGCCTCGAGAGGCGCCGGGTTGGTGCTGGAAGATGCCTCGATCTCGACCTTGGCCATGGCGGCCGGCGCGGCCAGGCACAGGCCCAGCGCGATGGTTTGCAGCATACGCAGTAGCGACATCCGGAGATTCCCCTGGGTGAATGGCGATGCCGGGCTGGCCCCGCCTTCACGCGATATTAACCGGATGGAATCATTCGAGCTCGTTCCAGCGGGCGTAGGCCTGCTCGAGCTCGGTCTGCAGCGCAGCCAGCCGGGCATTGGTCGCGGTGACTTCATCGGCAGGGCGCCGGTAGAAGTCCGGATCCTGGATCTGGGCCGTCAGCGCGGCGATCCCGGCATCGAGGCTTTCGATGCGCGCCGGCAGTTCATCGAGCTCGCGCTGCTCCTTGAACGAGAGTTTGCGTTTGGCCGGCGCGGGGGGCGCGGGGGGCGGCGCCGGCTTCGGCACGGGCGCGACCTGCGGCGTCAGCTTCGGTGACGACTGGGCCGCGGCGGCGGCGATGCGATCGGCGATCGGCCGCTGGCGTAGCCAGTCCGAGTATCCGCCCACGTATTCACCCACGCGTACCCCGCCCTCCATCACCAGCGAGCTGGTGACGACGTTGTCGATGAAGGCGCGGTCGTGGGACACCAGGATCAGCGTGCCCGGGTAGTCGGCCAGCAGCTCTTCGAGCAGCTCCAGGGTTTCCACGTCCAGGTCGTTGGTCGGTTCGTCCATCACCAGCAGGTTGGACGGCTTGGCGAACAGCTTGGCCAGCAGCAGGCGGTTGCGCTCGCCGCCGGAGAGTTTGGTGATCGGCGCCAGCGCCCGGTCGGGGCTGAACAGGAAGTCCTGCAGGTAGCCCATCACGTGCTTGCGGGCGCCGTTGATCTCGATGAACTCGCGGCCCTCGGACACGTTGTCCAGGGCGTTCCAGTCCTCGCGCAGCGCGCCGCGCAGCTGGTCGAAGAACGCGATCTCGAGGTTGGTGCCGATCCGGATCTCGCCGGCGTCGGGCTGCAGCTGGCCCAGCAGGAGCTTGAGCAAGGTGGTCTTGCCCGACCCGTTCGGACCGATCAGACCGACCTTGTCGCCGCGCTGGATGACGGTGCTGAAATCCTTGACCAGTACCCGGTCGCCGTAGGCGAAATCGACGTGCTTGGCCTCGAACACCCGCTTTCCCGACTTTTCGGCGCCGGCGGCGGCGAGCTTGACGTTGCCCTGCTGCTCGCGGCGCTCGGCGCGCTCGCGGCGCATGGCCTTGAGCGCGGTGACGCGGCCCTCGTTGCGGGTGCGCCGGGCCTTGATGCCCTGGCGGATCCAGACTTCTTCCTGGGCCAGCTTCTTGTCGAACAGGGCGTTCGCCTGCGCTTCGGCGTGCAGGCGTTCCTCGCGGCGGCGCAGGAAATTGTCGTAGTCGCCGGGCCAGCTGCTGACCTGGCCGCGGTCGATCTCGATGATGCGCGTCGCCAGGTTGCGCAGGAACTGGCGGTCATGGGTGACGAAGACCACGCTGCCACCGAAGTTCTTCAGGAACTCCTCGAGCCAGGCGATCGATTCAATGTCCAGGTGGTTGGTCGGCTCGTCGAGCAGCAGCAGGTCCGGCGCCGCCACCAGCGCCTGTGCCAGCAGCACGCGCCGCTTCATGCCGCCCGAGAGCGCGGAGAACTCGGCGTCCTCGGGCAGGTCGAGCTTGCTGATCACCTGCTCCACGCGCTGCTCGATCTGCCAGCCGTTGCCGGCATCGATGCGCGCCTGGACGTTGCCCAGCTCGGTCATGTCGATGTCGTCGCCGTCGTGCAGCATGTGGTGGTAGCGCGCCAGGTCGGCGCCGACGTCGCCCAGGCCCATCGCGACGACGTCGAAGACGCTGCCGGCAAGCCCCTGGGGCACTTCCTGGGCCAGGCCGGCGACCCGGCCCTCGCGGCGCAGCACGCCGTCGTCGGGCACGATCTCGCCCGCCAGCAGGCGCAGCAGGGTGGATTTTCCGGCGCCGTTGCGGCCGACGATGCAGACACGCTCGTTCGGCTCGATCGCCAGGTCGACGGATTCAAGCAGCAGCGGGCCGCCGACGCCGTAGTCGACGCCTTGCAGGGTGATCAGGGACATGGCGCCATTCTATCGCGGCGGCCGGGGCCGCGCCGGATCAGGCGGCGCCGTGGCGCAGCCAGCGTTCGGCGACGGAGGTCGAACCGAAGACCCGGCCCATCGCGCCGCGCTCAAGGGCCAGGATCTCACCGTGCTCCATGTGCGCCATCAATTCGACCCGCCCGACCACGAAGGCCACCTGGAGCTTGTCCAGGCCCAGCTCGAACAGGAAATCCACGGTGGCGGCGAGGTCGCGCTCGCCGTCGTAGTCGCCCAGGTTCTCGACCACCATCAATTTGCGGGCCTTGCGGCGCTCGCACTCGATGGCGATCTCGCGCCAATACGCCTTGGATATGTCCTGGCTGTCGCGGGGGCCGGTGACGGCGGCGTACAGGTAACCGGCGCGGTCTTCAAACACGAGCCGTATATCGGGAGGCAGTGGATTCACAGGGGAAAATGCGGTCGGGGGGACGCGCATTCTATCGGTTCGCCGCGGCATGCGCCCGCGGGCCCGCCCTCGGTCACCTCAACCGGCGGCCAGCAGCCGGCGGTGTTCGACCAGGATGCAGCGGTCCTGGACCACATCGATGCCCTGGGCCACCAGCGCGGCGGCGAAGGCGTCGTCGCGGATGCCCAGCTGCAGCCAGACGGCCGCGGGCCGCTTGGCCAGGATGTCGTCCAGGTGCGGCGCCAGGTCCTTCGGGCGCCGGAAGACGTTCACCAGGTCCACGTGGCCGGGGATGTCCTGCAGCCGCCGGGACACCGGCTGGCCCAGGATGCGTTCGACCTCGGGGTAATAAACCGGCACCGGCACGATGTCGTAGCCAACGCGCTCCATGTAGCGCGGCACGTCGATGGCCGGCTGCCCGCGCTGGGCTTCGGTCTTGATGCCGAGCACGGCGATGCGCCGCACC
>CAXAYM010000179.1:0-5115 GCA_963973175.1 uncultured Arenimonas sp. | reverse complement strand
GCCCGGGGGCGACCGCGCACGGCGACGGCAACGAAATGACCTCGCCGGTCACCGCGCAAGTGTGGGCCGAACACGGCGCCTGGCCGCAGGACCCGGGCTTCGCCGCGGCCCTGGCCGGTGGCGTCACGTCGCTGATGATCCTGCCCGGTTCGGCCAACCTGATTGGCGGCCGCGGCGTCGTCCTGAAGAACGTGCCGGCCACCACGATGCAGGCGATGAAGTTCCCCAACGCGCCGCACAGCGTGAAGATGGCCTGCGGCGAAAACCCCAAGCGCGTCTACGGCAGCCGCGGCCAGGCGCCGATGACCCGCATGGGCAACCTGGCCGGCTATCGCGCCGCCTTCATCGAGGCGCAGAAGTACCGCGAGGCCTGGGACAAGTACGAAGCCGCCAACGCCGACGACGGCAAGCGCCGCAAGAAGTCGTCCAACGGCAACGGCTAGCCGCCCACCCGCGACCTGCGCATGGACACCCTGGCCGGCGTGCTGCGCGGCGAGATCGGCGTGCACATCCACTGCTACCGCGCCGACGAAATGGCGCTGATGATCGACCTCGCGCGCGAGTTCGACTTCAAGATCGCCGCCTTCCACCACGGCGTCGAGGCCTACAAGCTGGCCGACACCCTGGCCGGGGAGAACATCTGCGGCGCGCTCTGGGCCGACTGGTGGGGCTTCAAGATGGAGGCCTACGACGGCATCCAGGAAAACATCGCGCTGGTGGACCGGCCGAAGAACGGCTGCGCGGTGGTGCACTCCGATTCCAGCGAAGGCATCCAGCGCCTGAACCAGGAAGCCGCGAAAGTGATGGCGCGCGGTGAACGCGTGGGCATGTCGCTGCCCCCCGAACACGCCATCCGCTGGCTCACGTCCAACGCCGCGAAGGCGATCGGCGTCGCCGACGCCACCGGCACCCTGGCCGAGGGCAAGATGGCTGACGTGGTGCTCTGGAACGGCAACCCGTTCTCGGTCTACGCCAAGGCCGAAAAGGTCTACGTGGATGGCGCCCTGCTCTACGACCGCAACGACCCCGCGCGCCAGCCGGTGTCCGACTTCATGCTGGGCCAGGAGGTGTCGCCGTGAAGCGCCTGTTGATTTCCGTCCTGCTGGCCGCCGCGCTGCCCGCCGCCGCCCAGGACATGCTGATCCGCGATGCCACCGTGCACACCGCGGCCGCCGCCGGCACGCTGAAGGACCACGACGTGCTGGTGCAGGGCGGCGTGGTGCGCGCCATCGGCCCCGACCTGGCCGCGCCCGCCGGCGTGCCGGTGATCGAAGCCAAGGGCCGGCCGCTGACGCCGGGCCTGTTTGGTGGCCTCACCGGCCTGGGCATCGAGGAAGTCTCGGGTGAAGCGGCCACCGTCGATGCCGGCCTGGCGCTGGGCGCGATGACGCCGGCGCACGAGGGCTCGTCCTGGCGCCCGGAGTTCGACGTCGACGTTGCCTTCAATCCGCATTCGGCCGCGATCGGCGTCAATCGCGTCGAGGGCATCACCTTCACCGTGCTTTCGCCCTCGGCGCTGCCGGGCGGCAGCTTCGTCGCCGGCCAGGGCAGCGCGGTGCTGCTCGACGGCCGCTACGACGCCGCGCTCGACGGCACCCGCAGCCTGTTCATCGACCTGGGCAGCGATGCCTCGCCGCTGTCCGGCGGCAGCCGCGCCGGCCAGTGGATGCTGCTCGAGCAGGCCGTGGCCGAAGCCCGCGCTGGCAGCGGCGACCTGCTGACCCGGGCCGGCCGCGCCACGCTGGCGCGCTACCTGGCCGGTGGCCGGGTGGTGTTCCAGGTCGATCGTGCCGCCGACATCCGCCAGGTGCTCGCGTTCGCGAAAAAGAACGGCATGCGCCCGGTCATCGCCGGCGGTGCCGAAGCCTGGCGCGTGGCGGCGGAGCTCAAGGCCGCCGACGCCGTGGTGCTGGTGGACGCGCTGGCCAACCTGCCGGGCAGCTTCGACAGCTTGGCCTCGGGCCTGGAGACGGCCGCGCGCCTGCACCGGGCCGGCGTGAAGGTAGGCTTCAGCCAGCGCGGCGATGCCACCCACAATGCCCGCAAGCAGCGCCAGCTGGCCGGCAACGCCGTCGCCCACGGCCTGCCCTGGGACGCGGCGCTGGCCGGCCTGACCGCCGTGCCGGCCGATGCCTTCGGGATTTCCAACCGCGGCCGCATCGTCGTCGGCCAGGCCGCCGACCTGGTGCTGTGGAGCGGCGATCCGCTGGAAGTGAACACCTGGGCCGAACAGGTCTGGTTCAACGGCGTCGCCACCCGCATGCGCTCGCGCCAGACCGAACTGCGCGATCGTTACCTGGCGCCGGAGGGCACGCTCCCGCGGGCCTACACCAAACCCTGACCGCGCCTACCGCCCGCCGGGACTTGCCGGCGGGGCCTGGCCGGCCCACGATGCCGGCCATGGACGGCGACCTGCGACAACGCCTTCGGGTTCACCGCCAGGACGACGCCCTGGGGTGCTGGACCGTCGCCTGGTGCCCGCCGCCGCCGGCCCTAGCCGGCGTGGTGTCGATGCTGTGGTACGGCGAGGGCCGCACCGGCTACCAGCGCGACCGCATCCTGCCCTCGGGCGACAGTTTCCTGCTGGTGAACCTGGGCCCGGTGCAATACCGCATCGAACCCGGCCCGCCCGAACGGCGCGTCCCCTTCGACGACATCTGGTACTCGGGCCTGCACCAGGGCCCGATCGACACCGAGGCGCCGCACGGCAACGCCCTGTTCGGCGTGGCCTTCCGCGCCACCGGCGGCCGGCCCTGGCTGGGCGCCGATGCCGACGCGCTGAGCGACCGCATCGTGCCGCTGTCGGACCTGCTCGGCGCCTCGGCCACCGCGCTGCGCGAGCGCCTGCTGGCCTGCCCGTCCCTGCCGGCAAAGTTCTCATTGGTGGAAAACTGGCTCTCGGCCCGGCTCGACCCGCGCCGCGCGCCTTCGGCCCTGTTGGCGTGGGCCGTGGACCGGATCGAAACCGGCGCCGGCCAGGTCGGGGTGGACGCCCTGGCCCGGGAGGCCGGCGTCAGTCGCAAGCATCTGGCCGGCCTGTTCCGCCGGCAGGTGGGCGTGGGCGCGAAGGCGCTGGCGCGCGTGCACCGCTTCCGGGCCGCGGTGGCAATGCTGTCGGGGCAGGATCGCGTGCCCTGGACGGCGCTGGCGCTGCAGTGCGGGTATTTCGACCAGTCGCACCTGGTGCGTGACTTTCGCGCCTTCAGCGGCTTCACGCCGGGCGAGTTCATCCGCCATGCGCGCGCGGACGCCAACGCCGTGGTCGTGAGGTAACGTTTTTCCAAGACGCCCGGCCGCGCGGGGAGCGAGGCTGGACACCATCCACCAAGGGGAGATGCGTGATGCCTGAGTTCAACATCTGGGCGGTGCTGACCGCCGCGGTCGCCAGCTTCGTGCTGGGCGGCCTGTGGTACTCGCCGATGCTGTTCGGCAAAGCCTGGCAGCGGGAAGTCGGCCTGAGCGACGAGGAACTGGCCAAGGGCAACATGGCCGTGATCTTCGGTTCGACGCTGGTGCTCTGCTTCATCGCCAGCTTCGTGTTCGCGATGTTCCTGGGGCCGCGGCCGCCGCTGGCGCTGGGCCTGGGCGCGGGCTTCTCGGCCGGCCTGTGCTGGGTCAGCGCGAGCTTCGGCATCAACTACCTGTTCGAGCGCAAGAGCTTCAAGCTCTTCGCGATCAACGGCGGTTACCACACCCTGCAGTTCACCCTGATCGGGCTGATCCTGGCGCTCTGGCCGTCGGCTCCGGCGGCCTGAGGGCGCGACCTCAGCGGAAGACGAAGGTCCGGCTGAGCCTGGCCTCTTCGTCCAGGGGCTCGAAGCGCCACTGCCGCACCGTGGTGGTGACCTCGCGATCGAAGGTGCCGCGCGGGCGCGATTGCAGCACGCGCACGTCGGTGACGCGGCCGTCGCGACCGATGGTCAGCTCCACCTGCACTTCGCCGGTGATGCGGCTGCGCAGGGCGTCGGGCGGGTAGGAAGGCTGCGGGGTACTGACCGGAACCGGCGTGAGCCGCCTGGGCGGCGGCGCAGCCGCGGCCGCGGCAGCAGCAGCAGCAGCCTGCGCGGCCGCCTGCTGTTCGGCGGCCAGGCGCGCGGCCTCTTCCTCGGCTTTTTTCTTTGCCTCCGCCTGCCGGCGGGCCTCGGCCTGGCGACTCGCCTGTTCCTGGCGCGCCTGCTCGGCCGCGTCCGGCGGTGGCGGCGCCACCGTGGCCTGGGCCGGCGTGGCGCCACTGCGACGGGCCGCCGCGGCGCGGCGCGCTTCCTCGAGCTTGAGCGCTTCTTCCTTGCGGCGGCGTTCGGCGGCGTTGCGCGCCTCCTGCAGCTTGCGCTCCTCTTCGGCCAGGCGGTCTTCCTCGCGGCGCTTGGCTTCTTCGATCAACCGCCGCGCTTCGGCCGCCTCCTGATCCTCCCTCCGCTGGCGGGCCAGGGCCTCGGCTTCCGCCTGCTCCTTGCGGCGGCGTTCGGCGGCCTGCTTCTGGCGCTCGCGTTCCTCGATCTCATACTTGAGTTCGAACAGGGCGACCGTCGGTTCCTCGCGCACCACCGTGGCTACCTGCGAGGACACGATGTCCGGATGTGCCGGGGACGTGCAGGCGAGCTGGTAGCGGCCCGGGGCCAGCTCCAGGCGCAGGGGCGTGAGGGCCTTGAGTTCGCCGCGCCGTACACCGTTGATCGAAAGGTCGCAGGCCAGGTCGGCTTCGAGCAGCAGGCGGGCGTCGCCGGCGGGCAGCGGCGGCGGTTCGGCGGGCGCCTCCGGCTCCGGCGCGGTCTCGACGGTTTCAGCGACCGCGACCGGTTCGGCCGGCGGCGGCGTTTCGTCGCCGCTGAAAGCCCAGGCCAGCAGGATCAGCAGCAGTACCGCCGAACCCAGGCCGATGCCCAGGAGTTTGGGATCCAGCTTGGTTTTCGCCGGGGCAGGAACACGCGGACGGAACTGCAGTTCCCCCGGACCCAAGGGAGCACGCGCTGCGCCGTCGCCGGAACCCCCGCCGGCTCCGCCGCCCTGGCCACCGGAACCCGCGGCGGCGCCTCCTCCCCCGGCCACGGGCAGCGCCCGCCCGGGCGCGGTGGGCGCTTCCGGCGACGGGGTCGCCTGCACGATGGTCGGCTGCAC
>CAXAYM010000178.1:0-5135 GCA_963973175.1 uncultured Arenimonas sp. | reverse complement strand
GGCGACGCGGCGGGTGCGCGCGCGTGTAGCGGGCGCCCTTGCCGGAGGCGTGTTCGGCGTAGCGGCGATCGACATCGACGGCCACGCCGGTGTACACGCTGCCGTCGAGGCATTCGATCAGGTAGACGAACCAGGGCATGGGCGGCATTCTCCCATGCGGCTGGCGCAAAACGCGCGGCCGGAACGGGCCAGGAGGAGACCATGCGCAGTTTGCTGGCGGCGATATTGTTCGTAGTGCCGGTGCAGGCCCTGGCGGCCGACCCGACGCTGGCATGCCCTGGAACGGCGGCGTTCACCCAGGCCGTCGAAGCGGCCGGCAAGCCCGATGCCGACCGCGGGGTCAGGGACGGGCTGGTACCCACGCTGGCGGCCTGCCTGGCGCATCCGGATCCGGCGGTTCGCGATGGCCTGGCCTACACCACCCTGGCCGGCTGGCTGCGAGCAGACGCCCTCTCCCCGGCGGTGCGTGCGGACCTGATGCACGCGCTGGTCACGGCCCTTGCTGCCGAGACCCCGGATCCCCGCGGATTCCAGGCGCCCTTCGCGGCCCTGGCGCTGGCGGAGATTGCCCGCACCGACCGGGTGGACACCTGGCTGTCTGCCGACGGGCGCGAAACACTGGTGGCGGGCGCGGCGAACTACCTGGCCGGCGTGCGCGACTATCGCGGCTTCACCGATGGCGAGGGCTGGCGCCATGGCGTTGCCCACGGCGCCGACTTCGTGATGCAGCTGGTGCTGAACCCGGCGCTGGATGCCGCTTCCCGCCGACGGCTGCTCGATGCCGTGGCGGCCCAGGTCGCGCCAGTGGGTGCGCCTCCCTACGTGCACACCGAGTCCGAACGCCTGGCGCGCCCCGTCCTGCTCGCCCTCGCCGCCGGCGCGTTCGATGAAGCGGACTGGAAGAGCTGGCTGGACGGCGTCGCGTCGCCGGCGCCGATGGCCGCCTGGGACGAGGCCTGGCAGGACGAAGCGGGCCTGGCGCGCCGGCACAACCTGCGCGCCTTCCTGTACGTGCTGCATGCCGGCACCAGCGCCGACGAGCGGCTGGCGGGTTACCGGCCGGCGGTGGAGTCGGCGCTGCGTGCCAGCCAGTAGCGGGCGTCAGCCCGCCTTGGTTTCCGCCGGGATCGGGCGCACCGGCACCGAGAGGTTGCACACGTCGACGTGCCCGGCCGGGTGCACGTACCACTCGTCGCTGCGGTTGCGGCGTGATTCGACGTAGGCGTCCCAGGTCGCGGTGTCGGTGCGCATCACTTCGATCCGGGCGCGCTCGTCCTGCGGGATTTCCGATGCCATGCGTGCCGCCAGGATCGGCAAACGCTGCGACTCGTCCGCGTAGAAGCCCAGCGGCCCGCTTCCGCGTGGCAGCGTGCTCAGGCGCTCCATGCCCACCACGACGCGGCCCACGGTCGTGATGTTGAGGTCGAGCTGGCGCGGCGACTGGCCGGTGACGACGTACAGTTCGCTGCCGTTGCTGCTGTCCGGTGCCATCGCGCGCCCGGCGCCGACGGTGCCGTAGCAGTGCGCCAGCCACGCCTTTCCGGCCTTCGGGTCACGCGCAGCGGCGAAACCATCGACGAAGCCCACTTCGGGCGCCCAACCGTCCGGGTCGGGCAGGGCGCGGAAATCGAGGCCCTGGGTGCCACGGCTGAACTCGGCGGGCAGGCTGGCTCTTGCCTCGCCCAGCGGCCGTCGCAGCGCCAGTTCGTCGCCGGCGGGGTCGCCCCACTGCACGACGAAGTTGTCCTGCGAACGATTGATCGAGAGCCCGTCGAAATAGCGACCCTTCACCAGCGTCCGGATGTTGGCGACGTGCTCGGGCGCGAAGGCCGGCGCGAGCTCCATGACCACCATGCCGGTCGGCAGCTGCAGGTAGACCGTATTGTCGGGATCCAGCGGGCGCCAGTCCGCAGGCGAGGACGCGTCGATCACTTCCTGCGTGGTCAGGGGCCTGGCGTCCGCGGCGCCGGGTTTCTCCATCGTGTGCATGCAGGCCGAAAGCGACAGGGTGAGCAGGGCCAGGGGCAGGGTCGGGCGCATGGGGTGTCCTCGTTTTTCGATGCCCGGCAGCGTAACGCAAGCCGGCTCAGTCGGGGTCGGGCGGGGGTTCCTGCAGCGCGGCCAGCTGCTCCTGCATCTGGGTGATCACGGACTCCCAATGCCGCGGTGCTTCGAACCACGGGAAGGCGACGGGGAAGGCCGGGTCGTGCCAGCGCCGCGCGATCCAGGCGTTGTGGTGGAGCAGGCGCAGCGTGCGCAGGCTTTCGACCAGATGCAGTTCGCGACGGTCGAAGGCGCGGAAGGTTTCGTAACCCTCGAGCAGCCAGCGCCAGGGTTCGCGGCTGTCCTCCCGGCGGCCGGCGAGCATCCACAGGTCCTGCACCGCCGGCCCGGACAGGCAGTCGTCGAGATCGACGAAGTGCGCCTGGCCGTCGCGCCAGAGGATGTTGCCCGGATGGCAGTCGCCGTGCAGGCGCAGCGTGGCGCTTTCTCCAGCGCGTTCGTAGCAGGCATCCATGGCGTCGAAAAGCGCTTCGGCGATACGCTCGAAGTTGTCCTCGAGGTCCGGCGGCAGCCAGCGGTTTTCCAGCAGGTAGTGCACCGGGTCTTCACCGTGGCTTTCGATGCCGATTTCTCCACGGTGCTTGAAACGTGCCGATGCCCCGACCGCATGCAGGCGGCCGAGTACGCGGCCCAGGTGGGTCAGTACCTCCCGGCTTCCCAGCTCCGGCGCATGTCCGCCGCGCAGTTCGAACAGCGCGAAGCGATGGCCCTGGAAATGATGCAGGGTCTGGCCCTGGACCTGCAGCGGCGCGACGACGGACAGGTCGGCGGCCTTGAGCTCGGCCGAGAAAGCGTGTTCCTCGGCGATGGCCGCGTCGGTCCAGCGACCCGGGCGGTAGAACTTCGCCACCTGCGCCGGCCCCTGTTCCATGCCGATCCGGTAGACGCGGTTTTCATAGCTGTTGAGCGCCAGTACGCGGCCATCGCTGTGCAGGCCAAGCGACTCGACGGCGTCGAGGATGCGGTCGGGGTCGAGGTCGGCGAAGGGCGTGTCGCCGCCCACTAGCGCGGCAGTTCCAGCGCGGTGGCGCGCTCCGCCAAGGCTTCCGACAGGTACAGGTGCGAACCGATGGCCGTGAAACCCGCCTTGCCGAAAGCCCGGCGGTACCAGGTCGCGGGCCGGCGATGCAGTTCCCGGAGGTCGCCGATGATGTCGTCGCCTTCGGCGAACACCTCCAGGAAAGCGACCCCATGGCACAGTCGTGCAAATTCCTTCAGGCCGCGCTGCAGCTCCTCGTCGGACAGGTAGTGCATCACGTCCGAACACACGAGCAGGTCGACCGGGCGCGAAAAGCCCACCGCCGCGAGGTCGCCGAAGGGCATCCAGTGCAGGTTGCGGCTGGCACCGTAACGGTCGATGGCGTAGTCGCTGCTGTCCAGGCCCATGTAGTTCAGGCCAGGCCTGAGCTTGAGCAGGGGCGAGCGCCAGGCGCCTTCGCCGCAGCCGACGTCGAGCACCGACCGGATCGGACGGCCCAGGTGGTATTCGGTGGTGGCGACCGCCAGGGCCACCTTTCGGGCGAGCGCGGCCGGGCCGCCCAGGTCGCGGCGCCGGTACCAGTTGTCGAAGTAGTCGCGGTCGTAGACTTTTTTCATGCAGCCCGGGCCTTGGCGCGGTGCAGCAGCCAGGCGGCGAAGGCGGCGCCGGTGAGGTACATGCTCAGCGCATACACCGCCGGCGCGATGCTGGCGGCGTCGCGCCCGAGCACCTCGATGGCGATGAAGATGGCCAGGGTGCCGTTGTGGATGCCGATCTCGAAGGCGATGGCGATCGCCTGGGGTTCGGCCAGGCGCACGCCGCGCGCCACGAAATACCCGGACAGCAGGCTGGCCAGGTTGAACAGCAGGCAGGCCAGCCCGACCACCGGCGCGTACAGGCGCACGACGTCCCATTCGGACACGAAGGCCATCACGATCAGCATGCCGAGCAGCAGCGAGGACAGCATGCGCACCGGCTTTTCCGCCGCCGCCGCCAGCGCCGGCCGCCAGGCACGCAGCGCCATGCCCAGGGCCACCGGGACGACCACCAGCAGCGCCACCTCCACGATCTTTCGGGTTGGCGGCGGCACGCTGTCTTCGGTGCCCAGGAACACCGACAGCGCCAGCGCCGTCCAGACCGGCAGGGTCAACAGGGCAAGCAGGCTATTGATCGCGGTGAGGCTGATGTTGAGCGCGACGTCGCCACGCGCCAGGTGGCTGAAGAGGTTGGCGGTGACGCCGCCGGGCGAGGCGGCCAGCAGCACCAGGCCCAGGGCCAGTTCGCCCGGCAGGCCGAACACTTTCGCCAGGCCGAAGGCCACCGGAGGTAGCAGCAGGACCTGCACCGCGAGCGCCACGGCCACCGCGCGTGGCATCGCCAGCACGCGGCGGAAGTCCGTCAGGGTCAGGTGCAGCCCCAGCCCGGCCATCACCACGGCCAGCGCCAGCGGCAGGAACAGCACCAGGACCGGGTTGTCGGACATCAGTCCAGCTTGCCGAGGATGACCGAGCGCATGGAGATCGGGCCGACGACGTCTTCGTTGAAGAACTCGACGGGGTCGTCGTCGCGCTGCAGGGCCAGCACGTACAGCAACGGCAGGTAGTGTTCGGGCGACGGGATGGCCATCAGCGCATCCGGGCCCAGGGTCTCGTAGCCGAGCATGCCTTCGTGGTGGCCTTCGGCAATGCGTTCGGCGATGTCCTCGTCGAAGCGCTGGGCCCAGTCCAGGGCCTCGGACTGTCCCTGCCGCCAGTAGCGCAGGTTGTGCACGATGTTGCCGGTCCCGACCACCAGCACCCCTTCGTCGCGCAGCGGGGCCAGCTGGGAGGCCAGGTCGTAGTGCCAGGCGCCGGGCTGCAGGCTGGCCAGGCTCAGCGGCACCACCGGGATGTCGGCCTCCGGGAACATCGGCTGCAGCACGCTCCAGATGCCGTGGTCGAGGCCGCGGTGGGAATCGAGGTGTACCCGGGGCTGGTCGACCAGTTCGGCGACGCGGTGGGCCAGCTCCGGGCTGCCGGGCGCCGGGTAGCGCACGTCGAACAGCGCCTTCGGGAAGCCCCGGAAATCGTGGATGGTGTCGGGCTTTTCCGCG
>CAXAYM010000177.1:0-5138 GCA_963973175.1 uncultured Arenimonas sp. | reverse complement strand
CAGCTCTCCGGCCTCGACCCCCTCCACGGGAATGCGCAGGCGCGGCAGCCAGGCCGTGCCGCTGCCGGCGGGTGTTTCTGTGTGGACCACGGCCGGCGCCAGCGTCGGGGCGGGATTCTCCTGCAGGGTGTCCTCGACGGCCTGGTCGACGCTCACCTCAAGCGCGTTCCCGGAAACATCGCGCTCCGCCGGAGCGGGACCCGGCCCGGGCAGCACCGCGCTTGGCGTATCCGCCGATGGCGCCGGCACCGCAGGGGCGCCGGCAAGGCCAGCATCCGCTTCGGATGCCGCCGGCACCTCCGAGACGAGCCAGGCAACCGCCAGCCCCCCCACCAGCAGTCCCGCCAGGAATACCAGGCCCGCCCGCATCGCGAGCTACTCCTGCAGCCGCACGGCGGTGCCGGGGGAGACGGCCCCGGCCACGCGCACGACGTCCCAGTTGGTCAGCCGGATGCAGCCGTTGGACTGCGTCTTGCTGATGTTCGTTGGCTCCGGCGTGCCGTGGATGCCGTAGTGGGGTTTGCTGAGGTCGATCCAGACGACGCCCACTGGATTGTTCGGACCGGGCTGCAGGGTCGCTTTCTCGTGTGCCGGGTCGGCGGAATGGAAGAGGCTCGGGTCGTAATTGAATACGGGATCCCTGGCGACCCCGTTGATCTTCCAGTCGCCGATCGGCAGCGGGTCGTGTTCGCTTCCCGAGGTCGCGGGGAACCAGGCGATCACCTCGTCCTGCGCATCAAGCAGCCAGAGCGCGCCGTCGGATTCATCCACGACGACGGTGGACGCCGCCGGCAGGGTGGCCCCTTCGTCAATGTTCGGCACGGTGATGGTTTCCCCGGCTTCGAATGACGCCTGTGGATTGAGCTTGCGCAGCAGCGCCGGGCTCGCATGGAAACGCTCGCCCAGCTTTTCGACCACGCTGCTGTAGCCCATGGCCGGCAGCCCGGCCTTGGCCATCATGTCGTCGGGGATTTCCGTGAACGGGCCGGCGACGTCATCCGGCGTCAGCACAACCTCCGACACCGTGGCGACCTCACCCGTTTCGAGGGCGGCCCAGGTGGCGGCGTCGAGGCTGCCTGTGGCTTCGAGACCCCGCGCGCGCTGGAAGGCGCGCAACGCGCCCGCCTGGTTCGAGCCGGCGATGCCGTCGATTTCACCGGGCGAGAACCCCGCCCTGTCGAGCAGCACCTGGGCACGCAGGTCGTCCTGCGCCTGGCCGGGATGCGCCGCCGCCTGTTGCACCGGCGCTGCCGGAGCAGTCGTCGAAACAGGTTCAACGGCCGCAGCGCCCAAAGCGGACAATGATGCCGCGACCCAGCAGGCCAGTGGATTCAAACGTGACATGGCATGGCTCCTCAAGTTGGCCTTGAGTGTCCCCTGCCCGGCATTAATCCCACCTAAGCCGGCCGTCGTGGCGACGGCCGGCGGCACGCCGATGATTCATTCCGTGATCTGCGTACCCTGCGAGCTCCATACCTGCCAGCGCCCGCCGCGCCTGACCCAGGTATCGATGTAACGGATCTTCCGGTCGAAGGCCTGGCCCTTGTCGTCGGTTCCGGCGTAGTGGTAGATGCCCGAAACGCGGGCGGTGTCACCTTCGACCTGCACCTGCACGTCGGTGCTGTCGGCCTGGGCCACCTTGTACTTGCCGATGTCCGCGATGGCCTCCGACTTGTCCTGGAGCTTGCCGTTCCGACTGCCCACGCCGATGTAGTCGCCGGCGAGGTTGCGCTCGAACCAGGCCTTGTCCCCGGCGATGTCCGCCAGGTTCCACTCCAGGTCCAGATAGGTCACCACGCCGGCGTCGTCGAGCGGATGCCCGGCATTGGCAAACACGCGCCACTTGCCGTCTTCGCGGACCAGGTGGTGGACGCTGCGGGCATACCAGTTGCCCGACTCGTCCCCGTCCTGCCACGTACCGCCGACACGATGCGTGATCACCGCCGTGTCGCCATGGCAGTGGATGTTGTAGAAATCCTGGACCACCGGCGGGTTGTTGCCCGCCCCTGCCGTCACCATCGCAATGGCCGACGCCTTGTCGTGCGGTGCCCCCGGCGCGAGGTCGTGGAACTGGTCGCTGTAGATCGCGTCGAGCGCGCGTTTGTCGCCCTTGCGCGCGGCTTCGGACCAGCTGCGGTCCAGGGCTTCGAGTTCGGCTTTCTGGGCCGGCGTGCATGCGGCCTGGGCCTGGCCGGCGATGGCCAGTGCAAGGCTGGCCAGGATGATTCGCTTGTCCATGGAATTTCCTCCCTGCGGGGACGGAATGCCCCGCTGTCGGCCACGCTACGCCTGCGGGAGGGCGGTCACAATCGAATCTGCGGCAAGCAATGATGAAACGACAAAACGCAGCGAGCACGGCCTTTGGCGCAGCGACGCCAAGGCAATCAATGCCTTGGACGAAGGTGCTGCGCTGAATTCACCAGGCGGGCGCGTCCCCGGAATCAGGGATCGCAGCCCTGCGTGGTGCCCGGCCCGCCCAGGGGCTGGACATTGTGGATGCGGGACCAGTCGCCCTTGGCCTTGCCGCGCATGACCGCATCGAGGTCAAGCCACTGCAGGCTGCCGTTGGCAAAGCGACGCACCAGCCCACCGACGCTGGTGCGCACCGGCAGGCCGGCATCGTCGCAGGCGGGACACGGCCCGTCCTGCAGCTGCTGCACGGGCACGAATCCCTGCTCGCCGAGGAAGTCGCCGGCTTCGGCGGTGAGGAAACGCGCCATGCCCTGCGCGTCGTACACGAAGGCCGCATAGAACTCATAGTCGGGCCAGAGCTGGACGCTGTAACCGGTGCCGGCCTGCCGCGGATCGAACCACTGCGAGCTGGCGTCGAGCGGCGAGCCACCCAGGGTGGGACAGCCCCGGCCGAGCGAGGAAAGCGGTTCGGTCCCGCTGCGGCCATCGACCTGGTAGCTGAACTGGAAGGCATCGGGCGCCGTCGGCGACGCCGTCGCCTGCCCCACCTGCACCAGCACATTACGATCACCGAGCCAGGTCGACCGGTAGATGCCGCCGGCCCAGAGCCCGTTCGCACCCGGCGCCGGCCCCTGCAGGTAATACCAGGTCGGGCTGCCGTCCTCGAGGTAGGTGTACCAGAGGCCGGTCAGCTGGTTTCCGGCGGGATACAGGAACAGCCCATGGCCGCCACGCGCCGGATTGAAATAGCTGCCGGGGCGAACGGCCGGCGCCAGGCCTTCGAGCTGCACCTCGATTTCCGCACTCGCGGCCGCACTCGAGAAAGGACCGTGGCGCAGTCCGATGAACCAGCGGCCGGCCGCTGGCGCCGTACGCTCGATCATGTGATTGCCGCCGGCACCGCCGGCGACATGGGGCGCCTGGGCCGGATCGGGGAAGTCGGCCAGGTGCGGGCGGTCCGGGGCATTGGCCGGGACCGGCGTCAGCGTGAGGTCGACGTCGGATGCACTGCGCACGATCACCCGAAGGCGGGACGTGCCTTCGGGCACGTCGATGAAGGACGCGCCATGTGAACCGCCCGCGGGCAGGGACAGGCGATGGATCCGCCCCGGCACCAGCGACGTCGGAACCGCGCTTGCCGCGTTGGCATCGAGGCGCACGGCGAACTCGCCCAGCGGCCTGCCGTCTTCGGACATGCGCACCAGGCCGGCGCGGGCGCCGCCGGGCAGCAGCGTGGCGTCATTCCAGCCGATCCGCAGGGAGGCCGTTTCACCCGCGACGAGGCGTGGCGGCGCGGTCACGGCCAGGCTTCCGTCCGAGGGCATATCGGGAATCTCGAACGCCTCCAGCACCAGGCCGCCCGCGCCGCCATCGAGGTAGGCGGCCTCGGCCCAATACATGCCACCGGCGCCAGCCTCAAGGTCGACATGCAACAGGCAACGCTGCCTTTCCCGGCCGGCCATCGCCGCGACGCAGCGCACCTCCACCGCGTCGGCCTGCTGGTTCTGGTTGTCATCCGTGCCGGCACGAAGTTCGAACGGCCGGTCGGCATCCGCGCCGCGTGCATCGATCAACAGGTATATCCGACGTGCGGGAGCCTGCGGGTCGGCGGGAATCGTCCAGCGTTCCGTCATCCGACCTGCGGCCGTTTCGGCGGCATCACTGGAATGTACCCGGGCGCCGGCCAGCGGCGTGGATGAGAACGCGGCGGCCGATTGCTCCCAGCCGATGACGCGGTCGACATCCGCGTGTCCGGCCTGCGCATCGACGTCCAGGTCGATGTCGTCGAAGGGCTGGATGCGCACGCGGACCCAGGCCTCGTCGTCCTCGAGGCCATTGCTCAGCCTGTAGCTGAAATAGTCATCTCCACGCGCGCCCGGGTTGGGCGTGTAAACCAGCCGGGCGTCGCCGGTGGCCTCGGTGTTTGGCCGCTGCGCTTCCAGCGAACCCTGCATCGGGCGGGTTGCGACGAACAGGACATTCCAGGCGTCCGTTCCCTCCCAGTGGTCGTTGGCCACCACGTCCAGCACGTGCGGGCCCGCTTCGGGCACCAGGGTGAACTGGTCATCCACGGCGCGGAACGCGGTTTCCGGCGGCGCCGTACCCCCGTCATCGTCCAGGATGCTGAGCCAGACCTGCGGCTCGAAGCCCACGTCCGCACCCCTGAAGTTGCCGATCCGCAACCGGGCAGCCGTATTGTCCTCGGCAAGCTCGTCGCCCGGGACAAGGACATCGAACAGCACCGCACGCGAACCCGCCGGCACGCGCACGTCGCGCAGGTGGCTGGTGACAAGGTCCACGCCCTCGACCCCGCCGTACTCCGGCATCAGCTCGACGTCGAACAGCAGGTCATCCGGTAGTGCCCGGTTGAGCGTGCCCCGGTAGGTCGCCCGCTGGAACCCCGAATCACCCTCCTGCACCGTGCGGCGCATCGGCGTGACCTGCAGTTCGGTGGCGACCTGCTCGGCCCATCCCGTGCGCAGGGACGGACCCGACCAGGGCCCGGCGCCCTGGTTATTGATGGCCCGGACCCGGTAGGTGTACTCGGTGAAACGGTCGAGCCCCGCGATGCGACGGAAGGTGCGGGCCGTGCCCGCGGCCGTGTCCTGGCCACCCCCGGGGATCGTTTCGACCTCGTAGGCCGTGATCGGCGAGGCCCCTTCGAACAAGGGCGGAATGATGGTCAGGAAGGCTTCGCCCTCGCCCGGGTCGACCCTCGGCACGCC
>CAXAYM010000176.1:0-5150 GCA_963973175.1 uncultured Arenimonas sp. | reverse complement strand
CGCCGGACTGGGTCAGGCCACTGGTGCCGAGCGAACGCGCCACGCCGAAGTCGCTGATCAGGGCATTGCCGGCCACGTCGACCAGAACGTTGGCCGGCTTGAGGTCACGGTGCACGATGCCGCTGGCGTGGGCGGCCGCAAGCCCGGTGGCCAGCTGGCGCGCGATGGCCAGCGCGGGCTCCAGGGCCAGCCGGCCCTCGCGGTCCAGCCGGCGGTCGAGCGACTCGCCGTCCACCAGGTCCATGCTTATGAACCAGCGGTCCTCGTGCCTGGCGATGTCATGGATGCGCACCACGTGCGGGCTCGACACCTGGCGCGCCAGCAGCAGTTCCTGGCGGAAGCGTTCGAAAGACTCGGGGCGCGAGGCGAGCTCCGGCCGCAGCAGCTTGATCGCTACCGGCACGCCCAGGTCGTGGTCGCGGGCGAGGTAAACCACGCCCATGCCGCCGATGCCGAGCATGCGCACGATCTCGAAACGCCCGGCGAGCACCGCACCCGGCGGTAGTTCGGCACCGGCATGCTGGCCGGTCATGGTCTCGGGGAAGGGGCTGCGGTCGGTCCCGGTCATGGCCGGCTCAGGCCGCCGCGCCGGTGGCGCCCGGCCAGCGCAGCTGGTGCGCGACTTCGGCCAGGGCGAGCTCGCTGCGGCGTGCCGCCAGCCAGAGCGCTGCGCGCTCGGCGAAGGCCGCCAGCAGGTCCAGTTCCAGCGTGGTGATGGCGTGGCCGGGCCTGCGGCTGTCGGCGTAGGCCAGGCCCAGGACCTCGCCGCCCGCGACCAGGGGCAGGCAGACCAGGCAGCGCAGTCCGCCGGCCACCACCGACGCACGGCCCGAGTAGGCCGCATCCGCGCCGGCATCGTTGACCACCACCGCACGCCGCTCGCGCAGCGCCCGGTCGACCGCGCCGCGGCTGCCGTCGAACGCGGGCGCGCCCAGCGCGCGATCGTCGAGTCCCTGCCAGGCGCGCACGACCGGTCCGCCGGTTTGGTTGATCAGCAGGAAACCACGCTCGCAGTCGGCGAGGTCGACCACGGCCGCCAGCGTGGCCCGGAGCAGGTCGGAAGGCGCGCCCGATTGTTCGATCGCCCGCTGGTGCAGCACCGAAGCGGTCTGGCGCGCGGCGCGGCGTTCGCCGGCGCGTGCCAGCGTTTCTTCGTCCAGTTCGGTCAGTTCGCAGGTGACGTCGCCGAAGCGCAGCCATGCGTTTGCCGGAAGGCGCCGGCCATCGGCGGCGATGCCGTCGACGAAGCTGCCGTTCTTGCTGTCCAGGTCGACCAGCCGCCAGCCGTCGCCATCGGGGTCAAGACGCGCATGGCTGCGGGAAACCGAGGGGTGGTCGATCAGCAGCTCACTGGGCGGGGCACGCCCGACCTGCAGGCTGCGACCCGGCGCCAGCACGGTTTCCACCGCGGCTCCCTCAGGCAGATAGGCTGTCAGGCGGGCAGGCATGCCCCATCTTGGCCCCAGCCAGTGGGGCCTCGCAATGGCAGCGGCGGCGGAACGGGCCCGCGCCGGTGCTCAGGGGCCGTAATCGCGCAGGTAGCCGATGCTGAAGGACAGGGTGTCCAGGCCCGACAGCAGTTCGCCGGCGATGTTGGCGACGTCGCGGGTAGCGCGCCAGTCGTCGGGGATGAAGCTGCCGGCACGGGCGGAAACCCGCGAACGCATCGCATCGGCCATGGCGTTGGCGGCGGCGAAATCCTCCACGGCCACTGCATCCTCGATGGCGTCGATCATCGCCACCAGCGGCGCTTCCTCGCTGGCGGACAGCAGGCCGGCCTGGTCGCGCAGGAACTGGATCTTCTGGGCGACCACCGCATCGGTGGGGCGCAGGTCGAGCGCGACGATGAACTGCGAGAAGCCGCCGGTGGTGCCGCGGGTGCGCACGCTGCCGGGTTCGACCGCGTTGGTGATGTCCCGGAAGCCACCGCCCAGCGGCGCCTTGAACAGGCGCAGGCGCGAGCCGGCGGTATAGGGCAGGGCATGGGTGTGCACTTCGACGTGCACGCGGCGCTCGAAGGCCAGGCCGCCCAGCGTGGGCGGCTCGACGGTGATCATCAGCGGCAGGTCCGTGGGCACCGACACCAGGCCGCTGGGGAGGCGCGCCAGCAGGGCCGGCGAGGTGACCGACACCATCTGCGCGTCCAATCCCAGCGACGTGGCCGACAGCCCGGTGGAGTCGTCGAAATCGAGCTGCAGCTCGGCCAGGGGCGAGAGCGCCGGGCCGATGCGGACATCGGCGGTGTCGCCGGAAATGGATACGTCCAGCGGCAGCAACTGGGCCTGCGCCGCGGGAACCGCCAACAGCAAGGCAAGTGCAAGAGTGTGGATCAGCCTGGTCATGCGGATGTCCCCCTGTGGGAAGCCGTTCAAGGTGGCGCGTCCGCTGCGCCGCATGCCGTCCTGGGTGGTCCGGTGGCAAGCGTGGCCCCGGCTCCATGAATCTTCGTGTAACCGAGCCTAGAGCCAAACCGGGCCCCTGTCTCTAGGTGATTTCCCCCAGGCCGGCTGGGGGGTCTTCCGGATTTGCCGTCCGCCGGGCGGGGCGGAGGCTGTGCCTACCTTGCCGCGTCCGGCTTGGACGCACCCCTTCCCGGAGAACCGCCATGACATCCCGCCCGTCCCGCAAGAACCGCAAGATCAGCGTATCCGCCCTCGCCATCGGCCTGCTGGCCAGCGGCGTGGCCCTGGCCGACGCCCACCTGGATCCCCAGCTGGTCCAGAAGCTCGCCGCCGCGCTGCCGACCGATGAACTGCAGGTCGTGGTGACCTACGAGCAGTCAGGCCCGGTGACCGCCGCGCAGGTCCAGGCCCTGAAGGCGATCGGCATCGAGAAGGGCGTGACCATGCACACGCTCCCGATCGCCGGCGCGCTGGCCACCCCGGCCGAGATCGCCGCGCTGCGCCAGCGCGACGACGTCGTCTCGATCTACTACAACGCGCCGCTGCGCTTCTTCAACAAGGAGCAGCGCGAGATGTCCGGCGCCGCCCGCGTCGTGCAGAACCCGAACGACTTCGGCAAGGCCATTCCCTACAGCGGCCGCGGCGTCACCGTGATGGTGAATGACTCGGGCATCGACGCCACCCACGAAGACCACAAGCTCGGAGAGAACGTGGTCGAGAACGTGCTGGCGCCGCAGAACATCCTGGCCGAGCTGGCCGCGATCGCCGCGCCCGGCATCGTGCCGATGACCTACCTCGAAGGCCAGCCCAACACCGACCTGGGATCCGGCCACGGCACCCACGTCGCCGGCACCGTCGGCGGCACCGGCGAGCGTTCCAACGGCCTGTACCGCGGCGTCGCGCCGGGCGCCGACATGATCGGCTACGGCTCGGGCGGCGTGCTGCTGATCCTGGACGCCGTCGGCGGCCTCGACTATGCCGCCACGCACCAGTTCAGCTTCGACGCGCCGATCCGCGTGACCAGCAATTCCTGGGGCAGCTCGGGCAAGTTCGATCCGCTCAACCCGGTGAACGTGTCCACCTACGAGCTGTACAAGCGCGGCATCGTCAGCGTGTTCGCCGCCGGCAACGATGGTCCGGGCGAAGACACCCACAACCCCTACGCGCAGGCCCCGTGGGTGGTGTCGGTCGGCGCGGGCGAGAAGGACGGCGTGCTGACGTCCTTCTCCTCGCGCGGCAAGCGCGGTGAGTCGGGCACCTTCACCATGCCCGACGGCCAGGAGTGGACCTACT
Source organism: uncultured Arenimonas sp. (assembly GCA_963973175.1). GTDB lineage: Bacteria > Pseudomonadota > Gammaproteobacteria > Xanthomonadales > Xanthomonadaceae > Arenimonas. The sequence continues at coordinate 1,455 of CAXAYM010000176.1, read as the reverse complement.
TCAACGAGCCGACGATCGTCGCCACCGGCGTGGACATCGTCTCCACGCGTGCGCTGACCGGCGCGCTGCCGCCGCTCGCGGCCGAGCAGGACGCGGCCAACCTCTCGCCCGAACACCTGCCGTTCTATACCCACATGAGCGGCACCTCGATGGCCACCCCGCACGTCTCGGGCGTGATCGCGCTGATGCTGGAAGCCAACCCGGACCTGACCCCGGCCCAGGTGAAGGCGATCCTCGAGGAGACCGCCACCAACATGACCGGTCGGCTGCCCTGGGAAGCCGGCGCCGGCCACCTCAACGCCTACGCCGCGGTGGCGATGGCGCAGGGGCTGCGCAACGACTATGGCCGCACCGTGAACCTGCTTCGCGAGTTCAACGCCAACGCGCTGCTGGCGCCGGGCGGCGACCCGCTGCCGTTCGAAATCTTCTTCTCGCCGGTCGGCGAGGTCGAAAGCCAGTCCTTCGAAGTGGGTGACGACGTCGCCTGGGTCGCGGCCCGCGCGCAGGTGGATGCCAACACGATCGCGGTCGTGCTCACCGATCCCGATGGCGTGCGCTACGGCTCGTCGATCACGCTGCCGGTGCTGGGTGACACCGCGGTGACCGGTGCGCCCGGCAAGCCGGGTACCTGGACGGTGACCGTGCGTGGGATCGGTTCGGTGTCGGGCGTGGCGCTCGATCCGGCCGGCGCCACCAACGGGTACGCCGCGCCGGGCACCGTCGCCGGCGAGATCAGCTTCCTCAAGAGCGCCGGTTTCACCGGCATGGACGACGTCGCCGGCCACCCGGCGCGCCAGGCGATCGAATTCGCCGTCGCCAACCGCCTGGTCGATGGCTACTCGGACCGCAAGTTCCGCCCCGACCAGCCGCTGCGCCGCAGTGAACTGGCCCAGTACCTGGGCATGGGTGCCAGCATCCGCCAGTCGCTGCCGCTGGACGGCAGCCGCAGCTTCAGCGACCTGTCGGTGTCGTCGCCGGCCTACGCCTACGCCGAGGCCGCGATCGCCAAGGGTGCGCCGCTGCGCGACCTGGGTTGGAAGCAGGATGGCGTGATGCGCCTGGTCAACGGCGCCTTCAAGCCCAGCGGCAGCGTGAGCCGTTCGGACCTGGCCTATGCCCTGGTCCAGGCGCAGGGCCTGCAGGACGACGCCCGCGCATTCAGCGGCGGGATGACCGCCTTCTTCAACGGCCAGCGCGTGCCGGTGAAGGATGCCGACCAGGTGCCGGCCGACCTGCGTGGCTACGCCCAGCTGGCGCTGGACACCGGCGTGCTCAACGCCCGCTTCGCCATCGAACAGGGTCCGTTCGACCTGCAGCCGAAGGTGGTGGCGTACTTCGATCCGAACCAGTCGGTCACGCGCGCGGCCTATGCGGTGGCGGCCGGCCGCTTCCTCACGCAGTTCCAGACCGCCGAGGACTGATTCTCCCCCTGGACCTTCGGCGTTTCTGATTCGG
>CAXAYM010000175.1:0-5178 GCA_963973175.1 uncultured Arenimonas sp. | reverse complement strand
GCTCCCGGCACCCGCTGCTGGGTAACCTGTTTGGCCACCGCGACCGCATCGAGCTGGCGCTGGGCGGCCGGCCCCTGGCCTCGCTGCGCGAACTGGGCGAACTGCTGGCCTCGATCAAGGAGCCACGCTGGCCCTCGAGCCTGCGCAACGCCCTGGCGACCTGGCCGGAGCTGGCGCAGCTGGCGCACGTCGCGCCGCGGCCGACCAGCGAGGCCGGCTTCAACGACATCGTGCTCGAAGGCGACGATATCGACCTGGGCACGCTGCCCATCCAGCGCTGCTGGCCGGGCGACGTTGCGCGGCTGATCACTTTCGGCCTCGTGGTGACGCGCGGCACCCGACAGCCGCGGCAGAACGTCGCCATCTACCGTCAGCAGCTGTTGGACCGCAACCGCGTGATCATGCGCTGGCTGCCGCACCGGGGCGGCGCGCTCGATTTCGCCGACTTCCGCTCGGCGCACCCGGGCAAACCCTTCCCGCTGCTGGTGGCGATCGGCGCCGACCCGGCGACGATGCTTGCCGCGGTGGCGCCGGTGCCGGACACGCTCTCGGAATACGAGTTCGCCGGCCTGCTGCGCGGGGCACGCACCCGCACCTGGCACAGCACGCTGACCGGGCTGGACGCACCCGCCGGCGCGGAGATCCTGCTCGAGGGTTTCATCGAACCTGGCGACACCGCGCTCGAAGGGCCATTCGGCGACCACACCGGCTACTACAACGCGCAGGGCGAGTTCCCCGTCTTCACCGTCAAACGGCTGCGCATGCGCCGCGAGGCGATCTACCACGGCAGCTACATGGGCCGGTCGCCGGAGGACGAACCCTCGGTGTTGAGCTCTGCGCTCAATGAAGTCTTCGTGCCGATCCTGCGCAAGGTCTTCCCCGAGATCGTCGACTTCTACCTGCCGCCGGAGGCCTGCTCATACCGCATCGCGGTGGTCAGCATCCGCAAGCAGTACCCCGGCCACGCACGCCGGATCATGATGGGCATCTGGTCCTACCTGCGCCAGTTCAGCTACACCAAGTTCGTGATCGTCACCGACGACGACATCGACGTGCGCGACTGGTCGCAGGTGCTCTGGGCGCTCTCCACGCGCGTGGACCCGGCGCGCGACAGCCTGCTGGTGGAGAACACGCCGATCGACTACCTGGACTTCTCCAGTCCGGTGGCGAACCTGGGTTCCAAGCTGGGCCTGGACGCCACGCGCAAACTGCCGGCCGAGACCTCCCGACCCTGGAGCGAACCGATCGTGCCGGATGCGAACATCGAGAAGCGGGTTCAGTCGCTCTGGGACGCACTCCAGGCAGGGTCGTCGAACAGCAGCGGATAGCGGGCGACGACGGCCTGCAGGTCCGCCAGCGCATCGGCGTCGAACCCCGACGTCGAGAGCGTGTCGGCGGCCACCAGTACGCGCGCGAGCAGCGGGTGCAGCGCGGCATCCGGCTCGGGCTCGAGCTTGCACTCGGCGAACATCGTGTCCACCGCCGACTTCAGCTCGGCCGCGATGTTGCGCACCTGGGCATCGTCGAGATGGCCGTGGCTGCCGTGGTCGAGCGTCGCCGTGGCTGCCCGCACGCGTTGCATGCCTCGGCTGAGCGGGGCATCGGGGGTCCAGCGACGGGCCGGCAGGGCGTCGTCGGGCATCACGTGGCCGTCGTGGGACTCGTGGGCGTCATGGCCGGCGCTGGCTGCAGCCTCGGACGCGGCATTGTCATGCCCGGCGTCCGCATGTTTGTCGTGGGCATGCGCCGGGTCACCGGCTGCTGCCATTCCTGGCGCTGCGGCGAGCAGGAGCGCCAGGATGGCGAAACGCGGGAATCGGGTCATGGGTTTTGTCCCTGCACGGCCGGAGGCCAGTGGGCCCATCCTCCCTCGTTCGCACCCCACCGGAACTGACCCAGGTCAATGACGGCGCAGGCCGCCAGGGCGCAGCATCCCCGGACTTCACCCGGGAGAGCGCGATGCAACTGGTCTGTCCCGCCGGCAACCTGCCGGCCCTGCGCGCGGCGATCGATGCCGGCGCCGATGCGGTCTACGCCGGCTTCCGCGACCAGACCAATGCCCGCGCCTTCCCGGGACTGAACTTCGACGAGACCGAGCTGCGGGCCGGCATCGCCTACGCGCACCAGCGCGGCCGCAAGGTCTACCTGGCCCTGAACACCTACCCGGAAACTTCACGCCTGCGCGCCTGGCAGGCCGCGGTGGACCACGCCGCGGAACTGGGCTGCGACGCGATCATCGCCGCAGAAATGGCGGTGCTGGACCACGCCATGCGCGAGCACCCGCGGCTGGCGCGGCACCTGTCCGTGCAGGGATCGGCCACCACCGCCCCGGCGCTGCGCTACATGCACGAACGTTTCGGCATCAGCCGCGCGGTGCTGCCGCGGGTGCTTTCGCTGCAGCAGGTCGAACGCCTGTGCGAACGATCGCCGGTGCCGCTGGAGGTTTTCGCGTTCGGCAGCCTGTGCATCATGGTCGAGGGCCGCTGCCAGCTGTCGAGTTACGTCACCGGCGCCTCGCCCAACCGCCACGGCGTCTGTTCGCCGGCGCGTTTCGTGCGCTGGGAAGAACACGATGGCGGCGAACGCGGCGTGCGCCTGAACGGCCTGCTGATGGACCGCTACGCCCCGGGCGAACCCGCGGCCTATCCGACCGTCTGCAAGGGCCGCTTCGAAGTCGGTGGCGAAACCTTCCACGCGCTGGAAGAGCCGACCAGCCTCAACACGCTCGAACTGCTGCCGCAGCTGGCAAAGGCCGGCGTGGCGGCCCTGAAGATCGAAGGCCGCCAGCGCGGCGTCGCCTACGTGTCGGCGGTGACGCGCACCTGGCGCGACGCCATCGACCGGCACCGCGCCGATCCCGAAAACTGGACGCTGCAGCCCGGCTGGCAGAAGGCGCTTTCGGCCCACGCCGAAGGCCACCAGACCACCCTCGGCCCCTACCACCGCGCCTGGCACTGACCGCATGAAACTCAGCCTCGGACCCCTGCAATATTTCTGGCCCCGCGAACGCACCCTGGCCTTCTACCGCGAGGCCGCCGGCTGGCCGGTCGACGTGGTCTACCTGGGCGAAACGGTCTGCAGCAAGCGCCGCGAACTGGGCACGCGCGACTGGATCGCGCTGGCCGACGAACTGGCGGCGGCGGGCAAGGAAGTCGTGCTGTCGAGCCTGGCCCTGGTCGAGGCCGAATCCGAGCTCAATGCGATCCAGCGCATGATCGCGCACGGCGGCTTCTGGATCGAAGCCAACGACCTGACGGCGGTGCAGCTGTGCCGTGAACAGGGCCTTCCCTTCGTCGCCGGACCCAGCCTGAACATCTACAACCACGTCGCGCTGGCCATGCTGGCCGAGGACGGCCTGCGCCGCTGGGTGCCGGGGGTCGAGCAGGGCCTGCAACAGGTCGAAGAATTGCTGGCAGCACATGCGGCGCAGGGCCGCCCGCTGCCCGAACTCGAAGTGATCGCCTGGGGCCGGCTCCCGCTCTCGTATTCGGCGCGCTGCTTCACCGCCCGCGCGCTGGACGTGCCCAAGGACGCCTGCGGTTTCCGCTGCATCGAACATCCCGACGGACTGCCGCTGGCCACGCGCGAGGGCACGCCTTTCCTGCGCATCAACGGCATCCAGATCCTCGGCGAGGAGATCACCGACCTGGGGCCCGAGCTGCCGGCGCTGCGCGGACTGGGCGTCGGCCTGCTGCGCCTCTACCCGCAGGCCACCGGCATGCGCGAGGTCGTTGAACATTTCGACCTGGCGCGGAACTCACCGCTCGCGCCGCCGCGCCGAGGCGCGGTCAATGGCTACTGGCACGGGCTCCCTGGCAAACCCGGCCTGCCGCCGGGCTGAAGCACTCAGCCCGCGGCGCCGAACACCAGGCAGGCGTTGGTGCCGCCGAAACCGAAGCTGTTCGACATCACCGTGCGCAGCGTGGCCTCGCGGCTTTCGCGCAGGATGGGGAAACCATCGGTCTGCGGGTCCGGCTCGGTGATGTTGGCGGAGCCGGCCATGAACCGGTCGCGCATCATCAGCAGGCAGTAGATCGCCTCGTGCACGCTGGCCGCGCCGAGCGAATGCCCGGACAGCGCCTTCGTGGACGACAGCGGCGGTACCGCCTCGCCGAAGGCTTCGCGCACCGCGCGCAGTTCGACCAGGTCGCCCAGCGGCGTCGAGGTGCCGTGGGTATTGAGGTAGTCGATGGGTGCTTCGACGCCCTGCATCGCCATGCGCATGCAGCGCACCGCGCCTTCGCCGGAGGGCGCGACCATGTCGGCGCCGTCGGAGGTGACGCCGTAACCCAGCAGTTCGGCGTGGATGCGGGCACCGCGGGCAAGCGCGTGGTCGTAGTCCTCGAGCACCAGCATGCCGCCACCGCCGGCGATGACGAAACCATCGCGGGTGGCGTCGTAGGGGCGCGAGGCCGTGTCGGGGGTTTCATTGTGGTGCGTGGACAGCGCGCCCATCGCGTCGAACTGCAGGCTCAGCGACCAGTGCAGTTCCTCGCCGCCGCCGGCGAACATGATGTCCTGGCGGCCGGCGCGGATCAGGTCGGCGGCGGCGCCGATGCAGTGCGCCGACGTCGCGCAGGCGGCGGAGATCGAATAACTCGCGCCGCGGATGCCGAAGGCCGTGGCGAGGTTGGCCGACACCGTCGAACCCATCGTTCGCGGCACCATGTACGGGCCGACCTTGCGCACGCCGCGGTTGCGCAACAGGTCCGCCGCTTCCACCTGCCACTGGGTCGAACCACCGCCGGAGCCCGCGAACAGGCCGGTGCGGTCCGAACGCACCTGCGAATCATCGAGGCCGGCGTCGGCGATCGCATCCTGCATGGCCACGTGTGCGAAGGCCGCGCCGTCGCCCATGAAACGCAGGACCTTGCGGTCGATGCGCGCCGGCAGGTCGATGTCAGGCGTGCCGGATACCTGGCTGCGCAGGCCGGCCTCCACGGCTGCTTCGTCACGACGGATACCGGAGAGGCCGCCGCGCAGCGCCGCCGAAACCCGGTCAAGCTGGTTGCCCAGGCAGGAGACGATGCCCATGCCCGTAATCGCGATGCGACGCATGTCTACATGCCTTCGGTGGAGGTGAACAGGCCGACGCGCAGCTCTTCGGCGGTGTAGATCTCGCGGCCGTCGACGAGCGTTCGGCCATCGGCGATCACCATCTTCAGGCGACCGCGAGAT
>CAXAYM010000174.1:0-5189 GCA_963973175.1 uncultured Arenimonas sp. | reverse complement strand
CCGGCCGGTGAGTTCGCCGGCGCGGGCCAGCTGCAGCAGGTAGTCCGGCAGCGGCAGGCGGGCCGCGGCCAGGGCGTCGTGGAAAGGTTCGCCGCGACGCAGCTGGGTCGCGATGCCGGCGAAGGCCGCGGCCAGTCGCGGATGACCGCCGGCCCCGGCCTGGGCCTCGACCGCTTCGCCGAGGGTGACGCCGGCGCGCAGCATGGTGGCCAGCTGGTGGAAGGCCAGGATCAGGTCTTCGCGCCGCAGCCGGCCGCCGCCGCGCTGCGCGCCGGGCGTGCCCGCGTGGCGGACGATCTCCAGCGGAGCCAGTCCCTTGCGCTCAAGCTGGCGCGCGGCTTCACGTTCGCTTGCGGCGCGCAGCTGCCCGCTGAGCACGCTGCCGTCGGCGGCCAACACCTTGTAGTCGAAGCGCTGCATGGAATCAGGTGCTGGTCACGCGCATCACCTCTTCCCCCGGGGTGTTTCCCTGCCAGGCCTTCACCAGGCCGTCGTCGCGCAGGAAGCGCGCGCCGCAGGCCCGGGCGTGCTGGCGCATGTCCTGCACGCCGGCGCCGCTGGAGATGAGCTTTTGCATGGTTTCGTCGACGTCCACGAATTCATAGATGCCGATGCGGCCGCGGTAGCCGGTGCCCTGGCAGTGCGGGCAGCCCACCGGCTCGTGCCAGCGGGCCACGGGGTCCAGGCCAAGGCGCCCGGCCCAGGCCTGGGCGGGCTGCGCCAGCTCCGGCACCGGCGCCGCCGCCGGGCGCGCACATTTCGGGCACAGCTTGCGCACCAGGCGCTGTGCCTGCACGCCCTTGAGTGGCGTCGCGACCAGGAAGGGCTCGAGCCCCATGTCGACGAGGCGGGTGAAGGCGCTGACCGCGTCGTTGGTGTGCAGGGTGGACAGCACGAGGTGGCCGGTGAGCGCGGCCTGCACGGCGATCTCGGCGGTTTCGAGGTCGCGGATTTCGCCGATCATGATCACGTCCGGGTCCTGGCGCAGGATCGAGCGCAGGGCCTTGGCGAAGGTGAGTCCGATTTCCGCATGGGTCTGTATCTGGGTGACGGCGGGCAGCTGGAACTCGACCGGGTCCTCGACCGTGATGATCTTCTTCTTGCCGTCGTTGCTGGCCGCCAGCGCGGAATAAAGCGTCGTGGACTTGCCCGAACCGGTGGGGCCGGTGACCAGCACGATGCCGTTGGCCTCGGCGGTCCAGGCTTCCATCATCGCCAGGTGGTCGGATTCGAAGCCCAGCATCTCCAGGCCGAGTTCGCGGCGCTCCTTGGGCAGCAGGCGCAGCACCAGCGATTCGCCGTGCACGCCCGGCAGGGCAGAGACGCGGATGTCCATTTCCTGGCCGCCGACGCGGGCAGACAGGCGGCCGTCCTGCGGCAGGCGCCGCTCGGCGATGTCCATGCCGGAGATCAGCTTCATGCGCGATGCGACGGCGTTGAAGCGGTCGCGCGGCAGGCTCAGCCGGCTCTGCAGCACGCCGTCGATGCGGAAGCGCACGGCGAAGGTGCGCTCCTCGGGTTCGACGTGGATGTCGGAGGCGCGTTGTTCGACGGCCTGGGCGAGCAGGTTGTTGACCAGCTCGACGGTCGGCGCCTCCTCGGCCAGCTCACGCAGCTGGCGCACGTCGCCGGTTTCGTTCTCGCGGCTGTCGGCCTGCAGGCGGGCCAGGCCGTCGAGCAGGCGCTCGAGGTCCTGGCTGCGCACCAGGCAAGCGGCGATCTCGCGTCCGGGCACCACGAAACGCAGGGCATCGGCCAGTTCCGGCGACAGCGGGTCGCGGGAGGCCACGTACACCTGGCCGGAGGTTTCCCACAGCGCCACCTGGCGGTCGAGCGCCCAGTCCAGCCCCACCCGCGTGGTCGCCATGAAGCCGCGCACCTCGTCTTCCGAGGGCAGGGCCAGGTCGCCGCCGGCGACCGGCAGGCCGAGCTGCCGGCCGAGCACGTCGAGCAGGTTGTCTTCCGACAGCGCGCCCGTGCGCACGAGCACGTTGCCGAGCCGGCCCTTCACGCGCGGCTGCAGGGCCAGGGCCTTGTCCAGGTCCGTGGCCGACACCAGGCCTTCGTGCACCAGCAGCTCGCCGATCCGGGCGGGCAGGGCGTGGATTTCAGACGACATCGGCGAATCCCTTGCGCAATTTCTCGAACACTAGCAGGCCGGAGGCGAAGACCAGCAAGGACGCGCCCAGATAGGCAAGCCATTGCAGCGGGTCGGGCCACTGCCCGGCGAACAGCGCGGCACGGACCTGCTCGATGGGGACGGTGAGCGGGTTGAGGGCGATCCAGGCTTCGAGCGCCGGCGGCGCCATGGACCGCGGATAAAAGACCGGGCTGAGGAACATCAGCGCCGTCAGCGCCGGCGCCACCAGCTGGCCGAGGTCGCGCAGGTAGACACCCACCGCCGACAGCCACCAGTGCAGCCCGACCAGCAGCAGCGCGAACGGAAGCAGGATCACCGGCAACGCCAGCGTGGCGGCGTGCAGACCCGAGCCCATCGTCGCGTTGACCACGACCAGCAGCAGGTAGCCCACCAGCGCATGCAGTCCGGCGACACCGAGCCGGACCCAGGCCAGGGTTTCCAGGGGGAACACCACCTTCTTAACGTAGTTGGGGTTCTCGAGGATGGTGCCCGGCGCGGTGGACAGCATTTCCGACATGAAAGCGTGCGCCAGCAGGCCCGCGAACAGCACCAGGGCGAACGAGAGCAGGCCTTCGTCGCCCTGGTTCGGCCAGCGCGACTGGAAGACCGCCCCGAAGACCAGGGTGAAGACCGCCAGCATCAGCAGGGGCGAAAGCAGGGGCCAGGCCTGGCCCAGCGCCGCGCCCCGGTAGCGGGTCGCCAGTTCGCGGGCCACCAGGCGCCGGATCAGCGAGCGGTGCGAATAGGCGCTGACCAGGATGGGGGCGGCGGCAGGCATGCGGTGGGGATTAATCAAGGAGATTCAGCATCTTACTGCCAAAAGGGAGGCTCCGGGCGAGGTGGCGGGGGTTCCGGGGATATCGCCATGGCTCCCGGGCCTCCTCCGGATCGGGGGCGAAACTGCCCAAAAAGTGTGATGCCAATCACGCCGTGACACGTCTTCGGAGCGAGGAAAGCTATTATCTGTAAGCTATTGACCGCTCTGCAGCGTTGGTCTATTTTCCCTGCGTGGCTTGACGTCCTGGGGGGGGACGCTGGCGTTTATGACAGTCCTCCCTTGGAACAGCCGGTCGCCAGCGCAAACCACTGGTACCGGGCATTGCGGAGCAACCGGTCTAAGCTACGACCCTATTTACCAATTGGAGTTAAATTCGACATGTCGACCCTCAACAAGAAGACCCTGGCACTCGCCCTGGTCGCTGGCATGGGCTTCGCCGCCAATGCCGCTGCTTACACCCTGAGCACCAACGGTGACCAGAACCCCGTCCTCGTTGCCACCGCTGACATCACCGCCGCCTCCACGGTCGTCGGCATCAACGAGCAGCTGCGCATCACCCTCGGCGACGACACCATCCTCGGCCGTACCACCGGCTTCAGCGTCCGCATCGAGCTGAGCAACGGCGCCCAGTTCGCCGCCGGCTTCGACGCCGCCGACGTTGTCATCGGCCCGGCCGCCCCGGGTGGCTGGACCGCCTCGATCGCTGCTGGCGGCGCCGGCCAGAGCTTCGTGGTCCTGTCGATCAACCCGCCGTCCACCGTGCCGGTCCCGGGTCTGGTCGCTGGCCAGCTGCTGCACTTCAACGCCTCGGCCACGGTCGTCCCGGCCGGCGGCGACGGCTTCGAGCTGACCAACCTGGCCCCGTACATGACCGTCTCCGGTCGTGAGATCACCGCCACCTCGACCTTCCGTGACCCGGTGTCCGGTAACGTGATCACCGGCATGAACGCCGTCACCACCCCGGTGCTGCGCTCGGCCAACCCGCTGGTCATCGGCTGCGACACCACCTCCGCGCTTGAGCCGGAAGAGACCATCGACGTCGACGTCACCGCTGCCCAGCCGTCGAAGACCTTCTTCTCCAGCACCGGTGAAATCGGCCTGTCCGACAACGGCGTCTTCAATGCCGGTTCGGTGACCGCCTCGATCGCCGCGGGCTTCACCTCGTTCTCGTACCTGGCTTCGGATGACTTCGTCACCACGGTCAGCGGCAACTTCTCCGCGTTCGATGCCGGCAACAGCGTGTACCTGGCCAGCGACAACACCTGCGCCACCCCGCTGGTCGTTGGCGTGCCGAACGCTGCCCGCACCGTGTACACCTTCAGCTACGACGGCACCGACCTGGGCGCGAACTTCTCGGCCACCGGCTTCGACGTCTCGCTGTGCTTCGAAGTGCTGGCTGGCAACACCCAGACCATCGACGCCTCCGACGTGACGGTCGTCACCAGCCACACCCGTGGCGCCACCACCTTCACCGCGCCGTCCTGCGCCCTGCTGCCGCTGGTGTACAACGGCTCGGTCGTGAAGGTCGCCACCTTCAACCCGGGTGCCAACGCGACCGCCCAGTCCTTCCTGCGTGTCACCAACCCGAGCTCCACCGCGGGCCTGGTCACCATCGAGGCTTGGGACGACGCTGGCGTGAAGGCCCCGAACGTGACCTTCAACCTGGCCGCTGGTGCTTCCCGCCAGATCAACTCCGACGTCATCGAGGCCGGCGGCGCTGGCCTGACCGGTGCGATCGGCGACGGCGCGGGCAAGTGGCGCTTCCTGGTGACCGGTGAGTTCGCCGGCATGCGCGTCCAGAGCCTGAACCGCAACAACACCGACGGCACCGTCACCAACCTGACGGACTACGACACCAACGACGAGCAGAGCAAGCCGCTGTTCCTCAACACGCTGTCGACCTACGGTGGTTCGGACCCGAACTAATCGTTCGGTTTCAACTCCGCGTTACAGACGGGCGGCCTTAGGGCCGCCCGTTTTTTTGTGCCCGGCGAAGCCACCGCCACCGGTGGTTTTTGCGACAATGCCGGCGATGAATTCCCCCGCCAGCCCGGTCACCGATGCCCCGCCCGCCATCCGCGTGACGGGCGTCGGCAAGGTCTACACGCTCTGGTCCAGTCCCGGCGCCCGCCTGCTGGCGCCCGCCGGCGTGCGGTTGGCGCGTGCGCTGCGTGGCCTGGCGCCCCGGCTGGCCGACCGGCTGGAAGCCGCGGCCAATTCGCGCATGCCACGCTTCACGGCCCTGGACGGGGTCAGCTTCACGGTGCCGCG
>CAXAYM010000173.1:0-5198 GCA_963973175.1 uncultured Arenimonas sp. | reverse complement strand
CTCCGACGGAGCGCGCCTGCCTCGGGTCCTTCGCCGTGCTGGGCTAGGCCGGCACGTCCGCCCGGTCGATCAGCAGCACATCGTCGATGGAACTGGTGAAGATCCATCCGGCATTCACCTGCCCGGTGCGGCCGTGCTGCCGGATCAACGCAACGATCGCGTCGACCCGCTCGTCCTCGCAGAAAACGTCCAGCTGGATTTCCTGGGTCACCCGTTCACCCAGCTCGACCGAGTAGTCCTGCTCGCGGGCACTGGAGGCGCGCAACAAACCGCGGGCCTGCACCACGCTCAGGCGCCGCTCACCGGCGGCCTCCAGGGCGTGCACGCTCATCCGATGGGCGTGCAGCAAGGCAGTAATGCGCTTCATGGCGTGGCCTCCGGGTTCTTGCGTTCGGCGCGGGTTTCCAGCCACTCGTAGACCACGGGCAGCAGGAACAGGGTCAGCAGGGTGGCGCTGAGCAGGCCGCCCACCACCACGGTAGCCAGCGGGCGCTGGGTTTCGGCGCCGACGCCACTGGAGATCAGCATCGGCACCAGACCCAGGATCGCCACGCTAGCGGTCATCAGCACCGGGCGCAGTCGCAGGGCCGTGCCTTGTAGCACCGCCTCGCGCACCGATAGCCCGCGTTCGCGCTGCTCGTTGAGGAAGCTCACGAGCACGATGCCGTTGAGCATGGCGACGCCGAACACCGCGATGAACCCGATCGCCGACGGCACCGAAAGGTACTGGCCGGTCAGGAACAAGGCCAGCAGGCCGCCAATGGTGGCGAAGGGCACGTTGGCCAGGATCAGGGCCGCAAACTTGATCGAGTTGAACGCGGTGTACAGCAGCACGAAGATGAAGAAGATCGTGATGGGCACGATCAGGCTCAGCTTGGCCAGGGCCCGCTGCTGGTTCTCGAACGCACCGCCCCACTCGATCCAGTAGCCGGGCGGCAGGTCCACCTGCGATTCGATGGCCGCCGTGGCATCAGCCACGAAGCCATCGACATCCCGACCCCGCACATCCATCTGGATCACGGCGTAACGCTGCAGCTGCTCGCGACGGATGAACGAATAGCCCTCGGCTACTGACACCGTCGCGACCTCCGAAAGCGGCACCAACGCACCCGAAGCGGCTTTCAGCGGGATCCGTCGCAGGGCTTCGACCGAGCTGCGCGTGCCGTCATCCAGGCGTACGGAGATGTCGAACCGCCGCACCCCGTCCAGCAGCACGCTGACCGGTTCGCCGCCCAGGCCATTGCGCACGATGGTCAGCACCTCTTCGGCGTTCATGCCGTGCCGGGCCAGCTCGGCCCGATCCACCTCGATGCGGATCTGCGGCTTACCGACGTTCGCTTCCAGCGATAGGTCGGCGACGCCGTCGATCCCGGCAAGAACCGGCTTGAGCTGACTACTGATGCGATCAAGTTCGCCCAGATCCTCGCCGTAGAGCTTGAGCGCGAGGGTCGCGCGGACGCCGGAGATCAGCTCTTCGACGCGCATCTGGATCGGCTGGGTGTAGCCGGGCACCACGTTGGGCACGACCTCCTCCAGCGTCTCCTGCATGGCTTCCTCGAGCTCCTTGATCGAGCGGCCGGTGGTCCAGTCCTCCTCGGGGGTCAGCGCCGTGTAGATCTCCATGTAGTTGACGTCGGCGGTCTCGCCCTTCTCGGCGCGGCCGATCATGGCCAGCGTCGTCTCCACTTCCGGGAACTTCTTGAACGCCTCGGCGATGACATTGCTGGTGCGGATCGACTCATCCAGCGACGTCGACGGGATGCCCGTCACCCGCCACATGATCGAGCCTTCCTGTAGCTGGGGCATGAACTCCTTGCCCAGGAACGGGAAGAGCCCCAAGGCCAGCACTAGCGCCACGGAGGCCGTGATCACCACGGCGCGTTTGGCGGACAGGGCACGCTCCAGTAGCGGACGATAGCGCCGCTTGAGGAAGGCCACCAGGCGGGTGTCCTTCTCTTCCTTGGGCTTGAGGATCATGGCGGCCAAGACCGGGATCAGCGTCAGGCTCAGCAGCATCGATCCGGCCATCGCGAACGCGATGGTGAAGGCCATGGGCTTGAACAGCTTGCCCTCCAGGCCCTCCAGGCTGAACAGCGGCAGGAACACCACGATGATGATCAGGATCGCGAAGGAGATGGGATTGGCCACTTCCTTGGCCGCCGCCAGCACCGCCGAGGTCCGGTCCACCTTTTCGCCATGGGCGTGCCGCTCGGCCATGATGCGGTAGGCGTTCTCCACCATCACCACGGCACCATCTACCATCATGCCGATGCCGATGGCCAGGCCCGCCAGGGACATCAAATTGGCCGACAGTCCGAACTGGCCCATGCCGATGAAGGCCATCAGCATCGCCAGCGGCAGGGTCACGATCACGACCAGCGCCGAACGCAACTCGCCCAGGAACAGGAACAGGACGATCGCCACCAGGATCGAACCCTCGATCAGGGCCCGGGTCGCGGTCCCCACTGCCTTGTTGACCAGGTCGGTACGCTCGTAGATCGGGCGCACGACCATGCCCTCGGGCAGGGCGTCCTGGACCGTGGCCAGCTTGGCCTTGACCGCCTCCACCACATCCTTGGCGTTCTCGCCGATGCGGGCCAACGCCATGCCGAGCACCACCTCTTCGCCATCGCGGGTCACCGCGCCAAAGCGCGGCGCCGGCGACTCGATGATCCGGGCGACGTCGCGCAGGTAAACCGGCACGCCATCCTCGGCCTTGAGCACGATCGCGCCGATGTCCTCGGTCGAGGACAGCAAGCCCAGGCCGCGCACCAGGTACTGTTCGCGACCCACGTCCATCACGTTGCCGCCGACCTGGCCATTATTGGCCGGCAGGGCCGCAATCACGTCGCCAAAGCCCAGACCCCGGGCATATAGCCGCTGCGGATCAATCCGGACCTGGTATTCGCGCTCGCCGCCGCCCCAGGAGCTGACGTCGTCCACGCCCGGTGCTGTGCGCAGGATCAAGCGCACCGTCCACTCCTGCCAGGTACGCAGGTCCATGTCGGTGACCTGGTCCTTGCTCACGCCCGGAGCGCGCTCGACCGTGTACCAGAACACCTGGCCTAGGCCCGAGCTGTTGGGACCCATGCTGGGCTTGCCGTAACCCTCAGGCAGGCGGTCGCCGATTTCCTGCAGGCGTTCATTGACCAGCTGGCGGGCGAAGTAGATCTCCATGTCGTCCTCGAAATACACGGACACATAGGAAAGACCAAACAGGCTCACCGAGCGGATTTCCTGCACCTTGGGCAAGCCCGCCAGCGCGGACTCGACCGGGGTGGTCAACAGCAGCTCGACGTCTTCGGCCGCCAGGCCCGGGGACTCGGTATAGATGTTCACCTGTGCCGGGGTGACGTCCGGGAAGGCATCGATGGGGACGTCGCGAACCGCTCGCAGGCCCAGGAAGGCCACGACGGCGAAGATGATCAGGACCAGGAACTTGTAGCGCAGCGAAAGTTCGACCAGGCGATTTAGCATGGCGCACCTCCGCGCGCGGCGACGCGGGCGTCAATGACCATGACCTTCTCCCAGTTGCGCCTTGAGCATCTGGGCCTTGAGCACGTAGGCGCCCTCGACGACCACCCGGTCGCCGATGACCAGGCCGTCGGCGATGACGGTGTGGTCGCCGACCACCGGACCGGGGCGAACCGCCACGGGCGCCAGGGCGCCATCGGTCTCCTTGAAGACCACGTTCTCGCCCTCTAACTGCACCAGCGCCGCCGTCGGCACCGCCAGCTGCGGGTCGCTGCCACCGCCGGCATCGAGATAGACCTCGACGTAATCGCCGCCGTGCAGGCGATCGCCCTCGTTGGCTACTTCGATTCGCACCAGCGCCGTCCGGGTGTTCTCGGAGGTGCGGTGGGCGCGCTGCACCACCTTGCCGGGCAGTCGCACCGGGCCCAGCACCACCTGCGCGGTGCTGTCGATGGCGATGCGCCGGGCCTGCTCGGCCGGCAGCGTGGCATCCACCCACACCACCGACTCATCGACCAGGCGGAACAGCGTGCGGCCGGGCTCGATCCGCTCGCCGACCACAAAGGCGTCCTCGGTCAGGCGGCCGGCGTGTGGCGCGGTCAGCGTGAACTCGCCATTGGACCGGCCCGTGGCCGTGCCCGGCAAGCCGTAGGCCCGCGCCGTCGCCCGTGCCTGCTCGACGGTGACCTGGGCTTCCTGGTAGCGGCGGCCCGACACAGCTTCGCGTCCCAGGGATTGAACGCGCTTCCAATCCTGCTCGGCGATGGCCAGCGCCCCTTGGGCTTGCGCCACCTCCACGGACGACAGCGTCACCAGTGGCGCGCCGGCGGCCACTTCATCTCCCAGCTTGGCATGGCGGCGGACCACCAGGGCCTCGACCCGCGGCGTGATCAGAGTGGTGCCGTAGGCGTTGTCCAGGACTTCACCCGGGGCCTGCAGCGGTTCGCTCAGTGAACGCGCATCCAGGGTCGCCAGCTTGATGCCGGCGGCTTCCAGCGCGGCCGCGTCCATGCGAACCGGTTCCGCGCCTTCTTCCGCCTCATCGTGGCCGGCCTCTTCGTCATGCCCGGCCTCATCGTCGTAGCCCGCCTTTTCCTGGCCTGCCTCGTCGGCATGTTCAGCGTCTTCGCCGCGTGGCGTGCTCGTGTCGGCGGCCACGGCCTTGGGTGAAGGCGTCGCAGCGGGCTCGGCGCCGCAGCCTGCCAAGGACAGGACCAGGACCGCGCTGGCGGGAAGCAACAGGTAATTTTTCGGGTTCATCGGGAAGTGTCTCCAGTCGCGTCATTCATTCCGAGCCAGGCTTCGAGCTGGCCGGTGGCGGCGAGATAATCGGTGGCGCGGCGCCAGAGCTGACCTTCCAGCGCGGCGCCCGCAAGGGCGGTATCCAGGGTTTGCTTGAGCTGGAGCAGGTAGTCGGCGGTCGAGAGCTCGCCGGCGCGCCAGAGGCGCTCCAGCAGGTCGGCCCGCTTTTCGACATCGGTGCCGGTGCTCTGGCTCCAGCGGGCAAAGGCCCGACGGACCGCGGCATAGCTGGCCGCCGTGCGCTGGGCCCGTGAGGCCAACTGTGCTCCGGTCACATCGGCCTGCGCCGCCGCGGCATCGGCATCAGCGAGCGCGGCCACAACCTCGGCCCGGTATGGGTTGCGCACGAACAGCGGGACGCTGAGCGATACACCCACCACATTGTCCGACGCCGGGCCGAAGTCGATGCGGCCGCCGGTGAG
>CAXAYM010000172.1:0-5212 GCA_963973175.1 uncultured Arenimonas sp. | reverse complement strand
TGCCGCGGCTGGCTCCGGTGATCAGGACGGTGCGTGGGTTCATTCGCTTGTGTTTCCCAGGTAGGCGTCGGGGTCGGGAGGCTCGAAGACCGAGACGTTGGCGACGGCGATCTCTTCGTCGCCGTCGAAGAGGCGGCAGGCGAACATGCCCAGTCCGTTCTCGCCCATCAATTCGCGCCGGGCCTCGATGCGCAGGCGCGTGCCGACGGCCAGGATCGGGCGCCGGCTTTCGTAGCGCCGCGTGCCCAGGAGGAATCCCGGGCTCACGGCCCTGCCCTATGCGAGGGCCTGGCCGCCGGCCCAGGCGGCGATGCACTGGGCCATGTATTCGATGCCGGCCCAGGCCGGCACGCCGTCGCCGTCGAACAAGGGGTGGTGTTCGCGCACCACGGCTTCGGCGACGGCGCCGTCCTCGTCGCAGGCGAGGATGCGCTCAAGCCACAGCATGCCGCCGCGGTGCGGCACCAGGCGTTCGACGGCGGCGCGCACGGCGTCGTTCACGTGGCCTCCAGCACCAGCGCGGCGTTCGAGCCGCCGAAGGCGAAGGACTGGCTGAGCACGCGGCGCGGCGCCCGCAGGGCGCGGGTGCCGGGCGCGACCAGGTAGCTCGGGATCCGCGGCGCCATCCCACCAGTGCGGTGGCAGGTGGCGGCCCGGGTTCTTCGCCAGGGTGATCCAGGCGATGGCGGCCTCGATCGCGCCGGCGGCGCCGAGCGTGTGGCCGGTCAGGGGCTTGGTGGAGCTGCAGGGCGTGCCGGCGCCGAACACCCGCGACATCACCCGCGCTTCCATGGCGTCGTTCTGCGGCGTGGCGGTGCCGTGCAGGTTCACGTAGTCGATGTCGCCCGGCTGCAGCCCGGCGCGTTCCAGCGCGGCGCGGATCGCCCGTTCGGGGCCCTGCCCTTCCGGTTCCGGCGCCGACATGTGGTGGGCGTCGGAGCTTTCGCCCCAGCCGCCGAGGCAGACCGGGCCCTCTTCGCGCGTCACCACGAACAGCGCCGCGCCTTCACCGATATTGATCCCGTTGCGATGGCGCGAGAACGGCTGGCAACGCGTCGCGGATACTGAGCCCAGCGCGCTGAACCCGGCCACGGTGAACTCGCACAGCGAATCGGCGCCGCCCGCCACGACGGCGTCGACAAGACCTGCATTGATCAGCCGGGCGGCCGAGGCCAGGGCCTTTGCGCTGGAGGAGCAGGCCGTCGAGATCACGTGGGCCGGGCCGCGCAGTCCGAGCCGCGCTGCGACGAACCGCGCCGGCATGCCCATTTCCTGCTGCGTGTAATGGAAACCCGCGGGCCATTGGCCGTCGGCAAGGAAAGCGCGGTGCGCGGCTTCGCTTTCGCCGACGCCGGAGGTGCTGGTGCCCAGCACCACGGCCACGCGGCTGGCGCCGTGGCGTGCGACCAGCCGCTCCACCGCGGGACGGATCGGCGCCAGAGCCAGTTCCAGCAGCGCGTTGTTGCGCCCGCGCAGGGCCACGTCCAGGCCTTCCAGCGAGGGCAACTGGCCGGGCACGCGGCCAATGGCCAGCGGCCTGCCGGGACTGGCGAGGTCGCTTTCGACCAGGCCGCCCGGCGCATCCGCGGCGAACAGCGTGCCCGCCACCGTGTCGAGGTCGGCGCCCAAAGCACAGGCCAGCCCCAGCTGGTTGAGGAAAACCGGGCTCATGGCGTCAGCGGCACCGAACGGATGTCGAGGCGATAGCCTTCGCGGTGGTTGTCCAGGCGGACCTGGTCCTCGCCGGTGCGGTGCACGGTGGCCACGACCTCTCCGTCCTGCTCCAGCCGGCGTTCCCCGTCCCGGAGCTGCAGCCGCCACCCAGCCGGCAGCGCCGCATTGATGGCCTCGGCTGGCCAGTTCACCAGCTGCAGGTCGTCGAGCACGCGCTGCGCGGACAGCGCCTTCGGAAGCTGCGGTGCGCGGACCTGCTGCAGCTGCACGCCGTCCCATTCCAGCCGCAGCAGGACCTGGCCCTGGCGATGCAGCACGATGCGTACCGCCCTTTCATCCGCCTCCACCAGGGCATCAACCGTGTCGCTGCGTTCGCCGTGCCGGAAGACCAGGCGCTGCTCCAGCGCCAGCGTGCCTCCCAGCGAGGCCGGCGACAGCGACAGGGCCGGCATCGCGGGCGCCGGGGGGCGGACCGGCGCCACTGCACAAGCCGCCAGCATCGGCACGGCCAGCAGGAGGATCAGGCCGCGCACAGCTGCTCCAGCACGCCCAGCCGCCGCTTCGAGTCGGCGACGTAGGGGTTGGAAACGTCCCAGGCATAACCGGCCAGGATCGAGCAGATCATCTCGCGGATCGCAGGGTTCTGGTTCTCGTGGAAGATGATCTTCTGGAAGCCGCCGGCGTACCAGCTCTCCACGAACGTGCGGAAGGTATCGACGCCGGCGCGCAGCGGGCGGCCGTAGGCGGCCTCCCAGTCCACCTGTTCGCCGTCGAACTGCCGTGCCAGGCAGGCCGCCGCGAGGCTGGCGGACTTGAAGGCGATGGTGACGCCCGAGGAGAACACCGGATCGAGGAATTCACCCGCGTTGCCGAGCAGTGCGTAGTTGCGTCCCCAGAGCGAATCGACGTTGGCCGAATAGCCGACGATCTGGCGCGCCGGCATCGACCAATGCGCGTTGGCGAGCAGGGCCGAAAGCCCGGGATCTTCGCCGACAATGGCCTGCAGGCGTTCGGTTTCGCTGCCTTCATAGCGGGCCAGGTAGTCCTGCTCGGCGACCACGCCCAGCGAGCAGCTGCCGTTGGAGAACGGGATGGTCCAGTACCACACGTCCTGGTGGCGCGGGTGCACGGTGATCAGGATCTTGTTGCGGTCGAAAATGTCCGTGCCCGGCGCGATGCCATCACGCACGTGGGTGAAGATGGCGCCGCGCACCGGGAAGCGCGAGGGACGTTCGAGCTGCAGCAGGCGCGGCAGGATGCGCGCGAAGCCGCTGGCGTCGAGCAGGAAGTCCGCGACCACGACGTAGGTTTCACCGTCGGGAGCCCGCACGGTGACACGCGGTTTTTCGCCCTCCACGTCCACCGTCAGCACTTCGTGTTCGAAACGCAGCTCGGCGCCCGCCCGTTCGGCCTCGCGGGCGAGCACGTGGTCGAAATCGGCGCGCTGCACCTGGTAGGTGGTGCCCCATCCGGGGCTGGATTTATTCCGGAAGTCGAAGGTGGTGTGGCGGCCGTCGCGGGCGAAGGCGGCGCCGTTCTTGTGCTGGAAACCCGCCTCGACCACGGCGCGCAGCATGCCGGCCTGTTCGAGGTACTCCATGGACTGCGGCAGCAGGCTCTCACCGATGGAGAACCGCGGGAACCGTTGTTTCTCGATCATCAGCACCTGCCTGCCCTGCTGGCGCAGGAGCGCGGCGGCCACCGAGCCGGCGGGGCCGGCGCCGACGATCAGGACTTGGGTGGTTTCGCTGCGGGGATCCATCGGCTCAGTCTCTCAGGTCGGAATCAGCGGGCCAATGCGCCGTTTTCGTGGCGGGCGCGGAAACAGGGCGAAAGCAGCCAGACGATGCCGATCCCCAGCAGCAGGCTCAGGCCGAAGCTGTGCAGGGCCGGCGTCGCCGAGAGCGCCAGCAGCCCGAAAGCCAGCGTGGTGCTGGCCGCGCCCAGCGACACCGCCAGCCAGCTGGCCGGGTCGTCGTCGTGTTCCAGCAGGAAGATGCCGTAGTCGATGCCAAAGCCCAGCAGCAGCAGCTGGGCCAGCACGCCGAACAGGTCCAGCGGCACGCCCAGCCAGCCCAGCAGGCCGAGGGTGGTGGCACCGGCGATGGCCGTGGGCAGCAGCGCCCGCCAGGCGCGGCGACGGAACCGCAGCACCAGCGCCAGGCCGACGAGGGCATACGCCGCGAACACCAGGCCGCCCATCATGCGCCGGTAGTGGGAAAGCAGGTTCGAATAAGCGGCAGTGCGGTCAACCCAGCGCACGCCTGTCGTGCCGGACGCCAGGGCAGCGAGCGGTCCGGTGGAGGCCGGCGTGAGCCCTTCGAGAAGGACGATGCTTGCCCAACGGCCCTGCGATTCGCCGAGCCACAGCGGTCGCAGCGGCAGGGAGGCCGGCGCGGCCAGCCAGGTCGCGGGAAGAAGCGGCCCCGCCGGGGGCGGCGCGGGCTCGAGGTCCTCCCCGAGGCGCACCGAGGCCTGGGCCATCACCGCTGCCTCGATGCGCTGGCGCAGCGCGGCGTCCTGTTCCTGCCGCGCCTGCGAGGGCAGGAATTCGGAAACCGCCCGCCAGCCGGCCAGCACGCCCTGCCCGCGCAGCGGCGCCAGCTGCTCCACCAGCGCTTCCTCGGCGCGAAGCAGCGCTTCGGCGCTGCCGGCTTCGACCAGGAAATACTGCGCCGGGCTCGGCAGCGACAGAAGGCGCGCCGTTTCGCGTTCGCCGGCGATCAGTCCGGCCGGCGAGGCCTGGAGGCTGCGCAGGTCGTCGCGCACCTGCAGCTGCCAGGTGCCGCCCAGGACCCCGAGGACGAGCGCGGCCGCCAGCGCCAGGCCGGCCCGCCCGCGCGGCCAACGCGGCCAGCGGGCCAGGCTCGACGCCAGGGCGCGGCTTAAGGCGCTGCGGCGTGGCACCCGGCGGTCGAGCAGCGGGAACCACAGCACCACGGTGAGGAAGGCCGCCGTCAGTCCGGCCGCGGAGAACACGGCCATCTGCCGCAGGCCCGGGAAGGGCGCGATCGCCAGCGTGAGGTAGGCAAGCACGCTGGTGGCCAGGGCCAGTCCCAGCGCCGGCAGCAGCCGCCGCATCAGTGTTCGCGGCGGCGCGCCATTCTGCTGGCGGCTGGCGAAATAGTGGATGCCGTAGTCCTCGGCCACGCCGACCAGGCTGGCACCAAACACCAGCGTGAGCAGGTGCACCTGTCCGAAACACCAGGCGGTGACGGCGACGCCGGCGCCGACGCCGATCAGCAGCGACAGCCCCACCAGCAGGATCGGTCGCAGGCTGCGGAACGCCAGCCAGACCAGCAGCAGGACCGCGGCCAGCGAGCCCAGGCCGATGGTCGCCACTTCCCTGCTCGCCTGCGCGGCGGCGGCTTCGGCGTGCAGCGGCACGCCCGCCTGCAGGCGCTGCAGGGGCTGCCCGGCTGCCGCCTCGGCGGCGGCAAAGGCGCGGTCGAACGCGTCCTGCAGCGGGCGCCCGCCATCGAGCGCAAACGGCGACCCGGTGTGCTCGAAGCGCTGCACCACCCAGTGCCGGCGATCG
>CAXAYM010000171.1:0-5233 GCA_963973175.1 uncultured Arenimonas sp. | reverse complement strand
TCGATCCCGGTGTTCGTGCAAGCCGGCGCGGGTTCGGGTGGCGGTGTCATCGACCTCGACCGCGACTATCGGGGTTTCGACGCGCGCTGGCGCTGGCAGGCCACGGACACGCTGTCGCTGGTGCTGGGCGCCAGCCAGGAGCGCGCCGACGAAACCCGCCTGGGCTTCGAGAATTTCATCGGCAGCCAGCTTGGCGTGGTCGGCGCCTTGCGCCGCGACGAAGAGAACGCCGTGCGCAGCGACGACGTCTACCTGCAGCTGGACTGGCAACCCGCCGAGCGCTGGCGTTTCAACGGCGGCCTGCGAAGCAGCCGGGTGCGCTTTGACTCGCTCGATCGCTACGTGCGCCCCGGCAACCCCGACGACAGCGGAACGCGCCGGTATTCGCGGGTGTCACCGGTGTTGGGCGTGCTCTACCGGGCCAGCGAACGTACGAGTATTTACGCGAACGCCGGCCGAGGATTCGAAACGCCAACCTTCGCCGAACTGGCGTACCGGAACGACGGTGCCAGCGGCCTGAACGACCTTGAGCCGGCGCTGAGCCGCCACGTGGAGCTTGGCCTGCGCTGGCAGCAATCCCGATGGCAGGGGGACGTGGCGCTGTTCCAGGCCACCACCACCGACGAACTGGTGGTGGCCGCCAGCCAGGGCGGGCGCACGGTGTTCGACAATGCGGGCCTCACCCGGCGTCGGGGCGCGGAGCTTTCCCTGTCCTTCGAACTGGCGCCGACCTGGACGCTGGCCGCCAGCGCCACCTGGCTCGACGCGCGCTACCGCCGCGACGTGCCGGCCTGCGACACGCCACCCTGCGCCGGCGGCCTGCGCATCGAAGCCGGCCGGCGCCTGCCGGGCATCGCCACGCGCACGGCCTGGGCGGAACTGCGCTGGCAGGCCGGCGAGCGCACCGACCTGTGGCTCGAGGCCCGCGGCAGCAGTCGTTTTTATGCCAATGACGCCAACACCGCCGCCGCGCCGGGGCATGCCGTGCTGGGCCTGGGCGCCGAACACCGTTTCGGCGACGGTCGCTGGACCGCCTGGGCACGCGTCGACAATCTCGCCGACCGCCAGGTCATTGGCTCGGTGATTGTCAACGAAGGCAATGGCCGCTACTTCGAGCCGGCGCCGGGGCGGACCTTCATGCTCGGCCTGCGCCTGGACACCGCCCTGTAGGAGCGCCTTCAGGCGCGAATCTTTTTCCCGCAGGCAAAAGAAAACCCGCCACAGGGGCGGGTTCTCTTTCGAAAGGCTTCGCGCCTGAAGGCGCTCCTGCAAACAATCCGAAGGATTATTTGATCTTGCCTTCCTTGTACATCACGTGCTTGCGGACGACGGGATCGTACTTCTTGATCTCCATCTTGTTCGGGGTGGTCTTCTTGTTCTTGTCGGTCGTGTAGAAATGACCGGTGCCGGCAGAAGACGTCAGGCGGATCTTGTCGCGCTTGGATGCCATGGTTCAGTCCTCCTCAGATCTTTTCGCCGCGGGCGCGCATTTCGGCCAGGACGGAATCGATGCCGTTCTTGTCGATGGTGCGCAGGGCGTTCATGGAAACACGCAGCTTCACCCAGCGGTTTTCCGAGGCGACCCAGAAGCGGCGCTCGTGCAGGTTGGGAAGGAAACGGCGGCGGGTACGGTTGTTGGCATGCGAGACGTTGTTGCCGCTCTGCACGCCCTTGCCGGTAACTTGGCAAACTCGGCTCATGGTCTAACTCCTGGGTCAGGACTGGCCGCCCATAGCCCGGGCGGCGGCGGCCCCGCGCGGCGGGCCGGAAGGCCTGCAGGCGCATGCGATGCGGGATACAGCAGCCGCTCCGCCAGGGGCCGGGATCGCACTACCGGGGCCAGGGCCTGGGGGCAGATGCGGAGCGAGCCGCGCATTATGCCCGTCCGGCGGGCCGGGAGCAAGACTTATCCACAGGGCGTCAGTGACCGGCCCGGTCCCGGCGCCAGCCGCGGTGCTGGATGTCCAGGTAGAGGCTGTAGGCGGCGGTGAAGGTGGGGAAGAGGTTCTGCAGCACGCCCACGGAGTCCTGCTTGGACGAGAACATGAAGTAGGTCAGGGTCATCGTGGCCCCGAGCAGGCTCATGTACCAGAACACCCGCGGGATCACCGGCTTGCCGGCCCGGCGGGAGGCGAAGAACTGGACCACCCAGCGGCCGCCGAACATCAGCGCGCCGGTGTAGCCGATCAGCTTCCACGGGGTGACGTGCAGGCCGGACCAGTCCAGCCACATGATTTCCTGGTTCATCATGCCCTTACTCCAGTTCGCGCACGGCGGTGCGGCGGCTGCGCGTGATCAGCCAGGCCACGCCCATCAGGTCGCGGATGCCGACCAGGGCGCGGCCCAGGTTGGTGTACTTGGACGCCCCCGCGCCACGCGGCCGGTGGTTGACCGGCACGCTCACCGTGCGCCAGCCGGCCCGCTGCATCAGCGCCGGCAGGTAGCGGTGCATGTGGTCGAAATAGGGCAGGTCGAGGAAGGCGGCGCGCTCGAACAGCTTGGTGCCGCAGCCGGTGTCGGGCGTGGCGTCGCGCAGCAGGCGCGAGCGGATGCCGTTGGCCCACTTCGAGGCCCACTTCTTGCTGCCGCTGTCCTGGCGGTTGACCCGCCAGCCGGCATAGAGCTTCACGTCGGCCGGGCCGGCGTCGCGGGCGGCCAGTAGTTTTGGCAGGTCGGCCGGGTCGTTCTGGCCGTCGCCGTCGAGCGTGGCGACCCAGGGCGCGCGGGCGGCCCGGACCCCGTTGCGGATGGCGGTGCTCTGGCCCGACTGCACCTCATGCGCCAGCACCCGCAGCTCCGGCGTCGTCGCCCGGGCGCCCTGCAGCAGCGCCAGGGTGCCGTCGCGGCTGTGGTCGTCGACGAAGATCACTTCGAAGTCCACCACGCCGCGCAGCGCGGCCACGGTTTCGGCCAGCAGGGCCAGCACGTTGCCTTCTTCGTTGAAGGCGGGAATGACGACCGACAGCTGGGGTGAACTCACGGGGTGGGCAAGCCTGGGCGGGAACCAGTGGCGGATTCTCGCAGGTGGCCCGTTAAAACTTGGCTATGCCGCTCAGCCGCGCAGGCGCTCGAGGATGCCCTCGAGGCTGTCCAGGCCGTGGTAGCTGATCACCAGCTTGCCGCGGCCGCCGCGGCCGTGCTGCACGGCGACCTTGGCGCCGAGCTTTTCCGACAGCTCGCGCTCGAGCGCGGCGATGTCGGCATCGGACTTCTTCTCCGGGCCCTTCGCGGGCTTCTTGCCGGGGATCTGGCCCTTGGCCATCAGCTGGGCGCGGCGCTCGACCTCGCGCACCGACCAGCCTTCGGCCACGGCTTCGCGGGCCAGGGCCAGGGCGGCCTGTGGCGCCAGGGTGAGCAGGGCGCGGGCGTGGCCCATCTCCAGCTGGCGCTCCTCGAGCAGCTTGCGGATGCCTTCGGGCAGCTCGAGCAGGCGCAGCAGGTTCGACACCGAGGCGCGCGAGCGGCCCACGGCTTCCGCGGCCTGCTGGTGGGTCAGCGAAAACTCGTCGATCAGCCGGCTCAGGGCCAGGGCTTCCTCGAGCGGGTTGAGGTCTTCGCGCTGGATGTTCTCGATCAGCGCCATCGCGATCGAGGCGCGGTCGTCGACCTCGCGCAGCACCACCGGCACGTCGGTCAGGCCGGCCTGGGTGGCGGCGCGCCAGCGGCGTTCGCCGGCGATGATTTCGTAGCGCGCGCTGCCGTTCTTGTCCTTGCCGATGCCGCGCACGACGATGGGCTGGATCAGGCCCTGGGCCTTGATGGATTCGGCCAGCTCGGTGAGCTTGTCCGGGTCCATGCCGCTGCGCGGCTGGTACTTGCCGGGCTGGAGCTGGTCGATGGGCAGGGTGTGCAGGCCCTCGCCGCCGGAGGCCTCGTCGCCCGCAGGCGCCGCGCCCTTGTTGCCGGTGCCCAGCAGGGCGTCGAGGCCGCGGCCGAGGCCGCGCTTCTTGCTGCTCATGCCATCTCCTTGTGGATCTTCTTCTCGCGCCGCACGATCTCGCCGGCCAGGCCCAGGTAGGCGATGCCGCCGCGGCTGCCGCGGTCGTAGCCGACGATCGACTGCCCGTGGCTGGGCGCTTCGGCCAGGCGCACGTTGCGCGGGATGATCGAGCGGAACACCTTGTCGCCAAAGTGCCGGGTCAGTTCACCGGACACCGCGTTGGCCAGGTTGTTGCGCACGTCGAACATGGTGCGCACGATGCCTTCGATCTCGAGCTGGGGGTTCAGTTTGCCCTTGAGCGCGTTGATGGTGTCCACCAGCGAGCTCAGGCCCTCGAGCGCGAAGTATTCGCACTGCATCGGCACGATCACGCCGTCGGCCGCAGCCAGGGCGTTGAGCGTCAGCAGCGACAGCGAGGGCGGGCAGTCGATGATCAGGTAGTCGTACTGCTCGCGCAGCGGCGCCAGCGCCGTCTTGAGCCGCTGTTCGCGCGCGGGCTCGTCCATCAGCCGGATCTCGGCCGCGGTGAGGTCGATGTTGCCGGGCAGCAGGTCGAAACCCTCCGGCGACTTCACCACCACCGAGGCGGCGGGGCATTCACCGAGCAGGACTTCGCAGGCGGAATTTTCCAGTTCGCGCTTGTCGACGCCCGAGGCCATGGTGGCGTTGCCCTGCGGGTCGAGGTCGACCAGCAGCACACGCCGGGGCGTCTGCGCCAGCGCGGCGGCCAGGTTCACGGCGGTGGTGGTCTTGCCGACCCCGCCCTTCTGGTTGGCGATGGCGATGATGCGACCCATGCGGTCTCCTTGCGCGGCCTGGACCCGGGATTATGCCGGCTTGGCCGGGTCACGGGTGATCGTGACCAGGTGGCGGTCGCCTTCCAGGCCGGGAACGACCAGGGATTCGAGGGTCTCCACCCGCCAGCCGGGCGGCAGGGCGGCGATTTCGGCGTCGGGGCGCTGGCCCTTCATGGCCAGCAGCCGGCCCTGGGGGGCCAGCAGGTGGCCGCCGACCTCGAGGATGCCGGCCAGGGTGTCCATGGCGCGGGCGGTGATCTGGTCGAAGGCGCCGGGCTCGTCCACGGCTTCGGCCCGGGATTCGAGCACGCGTACGTTGTCCAGGCCGAGCGTGCGCACCACCTCGCGGAGGAAGCGGGTCTTCTTGGCGATGCTCTCGATCAGCGTGACCTGCAGGCCCGGCACGGCCAGCGCCAGCGGGATGCCGGGCAGGCCCAGGCCGGTGCCCAGGTCGGCCAGTGTGCCCGGGCGCACGTGGCGCCACATCGACAGCGAG
>CAXAYM010000170.1:0-5275 GCA_963973175.1 uncultured Arenimonas sp. | reverse complement strand
GGGCGATCGTGCCCCCCAGATCGCCGCCGGCCGCGAGCAGGTTTCGGGCATCCAGGTGCTGCTCAACATCGTGCCGCGCAACCCGGTGCAGGCGGCCGCCAACGGCGACCTGATCGCGGTGATGTTCTTCGCGCTGATGTTCGGCATCGCCGCCACGGTGATCCGCAGCGAGGGCACGCGCTCGTTCGTGTCGGCGGTGCAGGGTGTCTACGACATCTGCCTGAAGCTGATCGACTGGGTCATCCGCCTCGCGCCCTGGGCCGTGGCGGCGCTGCTGTTCTCGATCACCGCCAAGCTGGGCTTCGACGTGCTGATACAGCTGGCGCGTTTCGTCGGCACCGTGCTGGCCGCCCTGGCCGTGCATTTTTTCATCGTGTTCCCCCTCCTGCTTCGCGTGTTCGGCGGCATGTCGCCGCTGGCCTTCTTCAAGGGCGCCGAGCCGGCGCTGCTGACGGCCTTCTCGACCTCGTCCTCGAGCGCCACGCTCCCGACCACCCTCAAGGTGACCGAAGAGGCCCTGGGCGTCCCCCGCCGGGTGGCGCGTTTTGTCTGCACCCTGGGCGCCACCGCCAACATGAACGGCACGGCCCTGTTCGAAGGCGTGACCGTGCTGTTCCTGGCACAGTTCTTCGGCGTCGAACTGAGCCTGTTCCAGCAGGCCATGATCCTGGTGCTGTGCATGCTCGGCTCGATCGGCGCCGCCGGCGTGCCGGGAGGGTCGCTGCCGGTGATCGCGATGATCCTGGCCATGTTCGGCATTCCGCCCGAGGGCATTGGCCTGATCCTGGGCGTCGACCGCCTGCTGGACATGTGCCGCACCGTGGTGAACGTCGGCGGCGACATGGTCGGCTCCGTGGTGATCGGCCGCAGCGAGGAAGGCATTCGCGAAGCCCCGCCGGAGCCCGCGACGGCCGGCTAACATCCCGGCGGGGGCGGTTCAAGCGCGACATCGGCGGCCGGGTCGGCGACAATACCGCCCCGTTGGCCCGGCCCCGGGCCCCACGCCCTGGACGCCCCGATGACCACGCCCTCCCGCCGCGACCTCGCCAACGCCCTGCGTTTCCTTGCCATCGATGCCGTCGAGGCCGCCAAGTCCGGCCATCCCGGCATGCCCATGGGCATGGCCGACATCGCCGAAGTGCTCTGGAACGACTTCCTGAGCCACAACCCGAACAATCCCAAGTGGTTCAACCGCGACCGCTTCGTGCTGTCCAATGGCCACGGCTCGATGCTGGTCTACGGCCTGCTGCACCTGTCGGGCTACGACCTGCCGATCGAGGAGCTGCGCAACTTCCGCCAGTTGCACAGCAAGACCGCCGGCCACCCGGAGTTCGGCCACACGCCCGGCGTGGAAACCACCACCGGCCCCCTGGGCCAGGGCCTGGCCAACGCCGTGGGCATGGCGCTGGCGGAGCAGTTGCTGGCCCAGCGCTTCAACCGCCCGGAGTTCGACATCGTCGACCACCACACCTGGGTGTTCCTGGGCGACGGCTGCCTGATGGAAGGCATCTCGCATGAAGTGGCCTCCCTGGCCGGCACCTGGGGCCTGGGCAAGCTGATCGCCTTCTGGGACGACAACCGCATCTCCATCGACGGCGACACCGCCGGCTGGTTCACTGACGACACCGCCGCCCGCTTCGAGGCCTATGGCTGGCAGGTCATCCGCAAGGTCGATGGCCATGATCCGCAGGAGATCGCCCAGGCCATCAAGACCGCCCAGGCCGAGACCGGCAAGCCCACGCTGATCTGCTGCCGCACCACCATTGGCTTCGGCTCTCCCGGCAAGGCCGGCAAGGAATCAAGCCACGGCGCGCCGCTGGGCAAGGACGAGGTGGCCGCCACCCGCGAGGCCCTGCGCTGGCCCCATGCCCCGTTCGAAATCCCGGCGGAGATCCGCGACGGCTGGCGTGCCGGCAACAGCGGCCTGGTGCGTGAAGAGCAGTGGAACCAGCGTTTCGACGCCTATGCCAAGGCCTACCCGGAGCTGGCCGCCGAACTGGTGCGCCGTTCGCACGGCGAGCTGCCGGAAGACTTCGCCGATGCCGCCCGGGGCTACATCGCCAAGCTGCAGCAGGACGGGCCGGTCGTTGCCTCCCGCAAGGCGTCCCAGATGGCGCTGGATGCCTTTGGTCCGCTGCTGCCGGAACTCATCGGCGGCTCGGCCGACCTGGCGCACTCGAACCTCACCCTGTGGAAGGGCAGCAAGTCGGTCACCAGCGGCGACGCCAGCGCCAACTACGTGCATTACGGCGTGCGCGAGTTCGGCATGTCGGCCATCAGCAACGGCCTGGCCCTGCATGGGGGCTTCATTCCCTACGACGCCACCTTCCTGGTCTTCTCCGATTACTCGCGCAATGCCCTGCGCATGTCGGCGCTCATTCCCACCCGCGCGATCCACGTGTTCACCCACGACTCGATCGGCCTGGGCGAGGACGGCCCGACCCACCAGCCGGTCGAGCACCTGGCGGCGCTGCGCTACATCCCCAACAACGACGTCTGGCGCCCCTGCGACGCCGTGGAGTCAGCGGTGTCCTGGCAGGCGGCGATCGAACGCACCGACGGCCCCAGCTGCCTGGTCTTCAGCCGCCAGAACCTGGCGCACCAGCCGCGCACGCAGCAGCAGCTGGAGGACATCGCGCGAGGCGGTTACGTGCTTTCCGACCCGGGCGAGGCCCGTTTCGACCTGATCCTGGTTGCCACCGGTTCGGAAGTCGAGCTGGCCATGGAAGCCATGCGCCGCCTGGCCGACAAGGGCGTCAAGGCCCGGGTCGTGTCCATGCCCTGCGCCGAGGTGTTCGCGCGCCAGCCGATCGAGTGGCGCGAAGGCGTGCTGCCCGGCTGGTGCCGCAAGCGCGTGGCCGTGGAGGCCGGTGTCACCGGCTACTGGCGGCAGTTCGTTGGCCTGGACGGTGCCGTGGTCGGCATCGACCAGTTCGGCGCCTCGGCGCCGGCCGACAAGTTGTTCCAGCACTTCGGCATCACCGTCGACGCGGTGGTCGACGCGGCGATGTCGCTGGCCTGAAGCCGGGGCGCGGCGATGGCCGCGCCTCAGGAGGGCACCGGGCCGCAAAGGTTCCGGTGCAGCACTTCGATGACGTCGTGCACCGTGCCGTCGGCCACGGAATAAAAGACCGTCTGGGCTTCGCGCCGGGTCGCCACCAGGTTCTTTTCGCGCAGCACCGCCAGGTGCTGTGACAGCGCCGACTGGCTCAGCGGCACCAGGGCGTTGATCTCGCCCACCGACATTTCCCTCTCCACCAGCAGGCACAGCACCCGCAGGCGCTGCGGGTTGGCCATGGCCTTGAGCAGCTCGGCGGCGGCCTCCGAGGCCGATTCCATCAGCTCGGCCGACGTCGTGCCGGGGTCGGGGGAAGCCTGGCGGGAGGGTGCTTTCATGGGTCTGCCTTCGTGGGGTGTTGACATCATGCCAGAAGTCTAATTAAGATTCTCCTAAATTAGCAAGGTCGGATGGACCGACCCGGGAGGAAGGCATGGCCAGTATCGTTGTCCTCGGCGCCGGCATCGGCGGAATGAGCGTCGCCTACGAGCTCCGCGCCCTGCTGGGCAAGGACCACCCGATCACCGTGGTCGGCGAGGGCGAACATTTCAGCTTCACCCCGTCCAACCCCTGGGTGGCGGTGGGCTGGCGAAAGCCCAAGGACGTCCAGATCGGGGTGCGCCCCTATCTGGCGAAGAAGGCCATCGGTTTCGAGCCGGCCGGCGCGGCCGAAGTGTTGCCGGCGCAGAACAAGCTGCGCCTGCGGGACGGCCGCGAGCTGGCCTATGACTACCTGGTGGTCACCACCGGGCCGCGCCTGGCCTTCGACGAAGTGCCGGGCCTGGGTCCGGTCGCAGGCTTCACGCAGTCGGTCTGCACCACGCCGCACGCGCTCACCGCCTGGGAGGCCTACCAGGAGTTCCTCAAGGCGCCGGGCCCGATCGTCGTCGGCGCGGCGGCCGGCGCCAGCTGCTTCGGGCCGGCCTACGAGTTCGCGATGATCCTCGACGCCGACCTGCGCAAGCGAAAGCTGCGCGACCAGGTGCCGATGACCTATGTCAGCCCCGAGCCCTACGTGGGGCACATGGGCCTGGGCGGCGTCGGCGATTCCAAGGGCCTGCTCGAGTCCGAACTGCGCCAGCGGCACATCAAGTGGATCACCAACGCGAAGATCACCCGCGTCGAAGCCGGCCTGATGCACGTCGAGGAAATCGATGCCCGCGGCCAGCCGCTGGCCACGCACGAACTTCCGTTCAAGTACTCGATGGTGTTGCCGGCTTTCACCGGCGTCGATGCCGTGCGGGCGGCCAGGGAGATGTGCAATCCGCGCGGTTTCGTGCAGATAGACGCACACCAGCGCAATCCGGCCTATCCGAACGTGTTCTCGGCCGGCGTCTGCGTCGCCATCCCCCCGGTCGAAGTGACCCCGGTGCCCACCGGCGCGCCCAAGACGGGCTTCATGATCGAGTCCATGGTGACCGCCATCGCCCAGAACATCGCCGCCGACCTGGCCGGCAAGCCCGCCGACCACAAGGCCACCTGGAACGCCATCTGCCTGGCCGACATGGGCGACACCGGCGCGGCCTTCGTGGCGCTGCCGCAGAACCCGCCGCGCAACGTCACCTGGGCCAAGGTCGGCAAATGGGTGCACGTGGCCAAGATCGCCTTCGAGAAGTACTTCCTCTCGAAGATGAAGTCGGGCAACACCGAACCGCTGTACGAGAAGTACGTGCTCAAGGCCCTGGGCATTGAGCGCCTGAAGTGAAATCCCCAGCCCCACCCCAACTCCGGAGACTCCCATGAACCTCGACCGTGCCGTGATGGCCTTTGCCGGCGTGATGATCCTGATCAGCGTCGCCCTGGTCTATTTCGTTTCGCCCTGGTGGCTGTTGTTCACGGCCTTCATTGGCCTGAACATGCTCCAGGCGTCCTTCACCGGCTTCTGCCCGGCGGCCATGTTCTTCCGCAAGCTCGGTTTCAACACCGGCTGCGCGTTCAAGTGAGGTAGACGATGTCCATGACTCGCACCCTGGCCACTTCAGCGCTTGCCGCCCTTTTCCTGGCGGCCTGCGGGAGCGAGCCGAACGTGTCCGATCCCGTCCCGCCCGTGGGCTTCGAGACGATCACGGTCGCGCCGCGGACCTCGGCGCGCGAGCGCAGCTGGGACGGCGTGGTCGAGGCCGTCAACCAGGCCACGCTGTCCGCGCAGACGCGCGGACGCGTGCTGGAGCTGCCCTTCGACGTGAACGACTACGTCGAGGCGGGGCAGGTCGTGGT
>CAXAYM010000169.1:0-5297 GCA_963973175.1 uncultured Arenimonas sp. | reverse complement strand
GGAGCTGATCGAAAAACAGCCGCCCTGCATGTCCGCAGACGACAGTTTCTTGTCGCGGGCCTTGGCGCTGATCTCGCCCAGCTCGCGGGCCAGCTCCAGCAGGCCCTTGCGATCGGCGTCGCGGATCACCGGTACCACCAGGCCATCGGGCGTGTCCACGGCGATGCCGATGTTGAAGTAGTGCTTGAGCACCAGCTCGTCGCCGTCGAGCGAGGCGTTGAAGGCCGGGAACTTCTTCAGCGCCGCGACGGCCGCCTTGATCAGGAACACCAGCGGCGTGACCTTGGTGTCCTTGTTCTCCTCGCCCAGGCGCTTGCGGAAGGCCTCCATCTCGGTGATGTCGGCATCCTCGAACTGGGTGACGTGCGGGATCATCGCCCAGTTGCGCGCCAGGTTGGCGCCACTGAGCTTCTGGATGCGCGACAGCGGCTTGCGTTCGACCTCGCCGAACTTCGAGAAGTCGACCTTTGGCCAGGGAATCAGGTCCAGGCCACCGCCGCCCGGGCGCGCGCCCGCGCCGCCGGCCATCACCGACTTCACGAAGGCCTGCACGTCTTCCTTGCTGATGCGGCCACCGCGGGCGCTGCCGGTGACCCGCGAGAGATCGACGCCGAGTTCGCGCGCGAACAGGCGCACCGCCGGACTGGCGTGCGGCACCTTGTCGGGCATCAGGGCATCGGCGTCGAAGCTGACCGGCGGGGAATGGGGGTTGCCGGCGTTCATGGCCGGGGCGGAAGCCTGGGCGGGCCTGGAGTCAGGCTTGGCTTCGGCCTTGGGTGCCTGTCCGGCTTCTTCCTTGGGCTGGGACTTTTCCGCCGGCTTGTCCGCCGGCTTTTCGGCGGACCCGGACTTGGCTTCGGGCTTGGCCTCCGCTTCACCGGCCGGCTCGATCAGCGCCACCACCGAACCTTCCGAAAGCTCGTCACCGACCTTGACCTTTACTTCGCGCACGACGCCGTCGAAGGGGGCCGGGACTTCCATCGTCGCCTTGTCCGACTCGAGCGTGACCAGGCCCTGGTCCTTGCTGACGGTGTCGCCGGCCTTCACCAGCACCTCGATCACCGGCACGTCCTTGTCGTCGCCGATATCCGGCACCCGCGCTTCCTTGAGCTCGGCCATGGTCCACCTGGGGTTCTAGAACGGAGGGTTTTCCATTGTCCCCCGGTTGGCCGCAAAAAAAACCCCCCGGGTTGCCTGGGGGGCATGGGCAGCGCTAACGCCTTGGAACGCGCGTGCTGTTCGCGTCCGGGCGGGACCGTGGAGGCCCTTGCGCCAAGGGACTTTTACGACCATCCCATCCGAGGATGCACAGGTTCACCCTGAACCGGGCTCGACGCCTGTGCCAATTGGGACACGGCCGGGATGCCGGAGTTCCCCGGTCGTTCATCCGGGGTTGGCTTCACCCGGTCTTGGCGCCGGGCTCACCGCGGGTTGATGGCCGGCGGCGCAGCCTTTGGCGACCGGTAGCAGGCCGGCCCCCCCCAACCCATCGCCAGGAGATCCCCATGTCCCGTCTCGTGCTGACCAGCTTCGCCCTCGCCGCCGCGCTCGCCGCGTCCGGCGCCAACGCCCAGGCCTTCAGCCTGACCCTGGGCTACCAGAACACCGACCCGAAGTCCGACAACGGCCAGCTGGCCGGCGCCGACGCCAGCGTCAACGACGACTGGAGCCTCACCGGCAGCGCCGCCTACGCCTTCAACGACAACTGGTCGGTGGAACTGTGGTCGGGCCTGGCCAATTTCGAGCACGAGGTGTCGCTCGCCGGCCTGGGCACGGTGGCGAGCGTCGAACACCGTCCGACCACGCTGAGCGTGAACTACCACTTCGCCCCGGACAGCACCGTGCGTCCCTTCATCGGCCTGGGCTATGGCTGGGTCAATGTGTCGGGTGAACGCACCCAGGGCGCGCTCGCCGGCCTGGGCATCGATGGCTCCAATGCCAATGGCATTGCCTTCGGCGCCGGCCTGGACTGGTTCGTCAGCGACAACGTCTTCATCCGCGCCGACGTGCGCCGCCTGTCCTTCGAAACCGACGTGACGGTGGAAACCCTGGGCAACGTCGGCACCGCCGAGGTCGATCCCATCGTCTACGGCATCAGCGCCGGCCTGCGGTTCTGATCCCGCCAGCGGGCGGCGCGCCCCCGCGCCCCGCCCGCGACCACCCCCGCCTCAGTCGGCCTTCTGCGCCCGCCGTTCCGCGCGCCGCGCCTGGTGGAAGGCGCGCATTTCCTCGCGGCTGAGCTCGTTGTTGCCGTCGGTGTCGATGGCGGCGAAGTTCTCGACCAGCTTCGGCACCTTGTCACCCAGCTCGGCCCGGCTGATCGCGCCGTTGCCATCGTCGTCCATGCCCTTCATCAGGCCCTGCATGTAGCTCATGCGGCGGCCGGCCTTGCGTCCGTGCTGGCGCATCTTGGCGTGCATCGCCCTGAGCTCGTCGCGGCTGAGCTCGCCGTCGGCATTGGCATCGACGCGGTCGAAGTTCTTCGCCAGGCGTTCGTTCATGCCCTGCACCTCGATCCGGTCGAGCTGGCCGTCGCCATCCTTGTCGGCTTCGGCAAAGCGGGCGTCGGCCTTGGCGCGCCATTCGGCGCGTGCGGCCTCGCGGTCACCGGCGGGGCCGGGCTGCTGCGCCATCACGAGCCCGGTAGCCAGGGCCAGGGCCGTGAAAACCAGGGTCTTGCGCATGTGCGTTCTCCGTCTCGTGGCGGGGAATTCCGCCCTTGCCTGACCAGAACGTCCGCCACGCCGGGCGGTTGACGCGCCGACGCCCCGGGCCGGGGAAACGTTCATCTTGCCGGTGCGCGGCCCCTGCGGCATCGTGGCCTTCCACGCCGGAGGATCGCCATGCGCCCTGTCCTGCTGCTGTCCCTGGCCGCCCTGGTCCTGGCGGCCTGTTCGCCCGACCCGGAGCCTGTCGCCATGCCGGCCGCGACCGACGCGCCGGCGCCGCCCGCTGCCGTGGCGCCGGCGCCGGACACCCCGGCCGTACCGGCCGGGCAGGTCCCCAGGAGCTTCCGCTGCAGCGGCAACGAGCCCTTCTGGTCGCTCGAGCTGGGCCGGCAGGGTGGCGTGCTGTCCGAGCCCGAAGGCGAGACCCTGCTGGTCGGCGAGCTCGCCGCCACCGGCACCGGCGCCTGGACCTTCCGGGGCGCGCCCGAGGACGAGCCGGGCGCCTTCACCGGCGCCGTGCTGTCGCCGGCGCAGTGTTTCGACACCATGGCCGACGGACCGGCGATGCCTTTCAGCGCCGCGCTGCGGTTCGCCGATGGCCGCGAGGGCAGCGGCTGCTGCCGCGTGGAATACGGCCTGGACCTGGAAAACGCCGCCGTGTTCGATGCCAGCGGCAAGCCCGCCGACGACTGGAGCCGCGCCCTGCCGGACCTGGGCCGCGCGGTGCTGCGCTGCGCCTCCGACGGCGGCGTGGTCACCGAGAGCGTGAGCAAGGCCTGGCCGATGAACCGCGGCAAGGCGGGCGTGCGCCTGGTCGATTCGGGCGGCGATCGTTTTGATTGCCTGTTCGACCTCGAGAGCGGCGACATCGAGACCGTGGAGCCGGTGCCCGCCGGGGACCGCCTGCCCGGCGAAGACCAGCCGCGCTGGCTGCCGCCCGGCGAAAGCCGCCCCGTGCTGACCTGCGGCCGGGTCGAGCGCGTCGAGGCCGATGGCGGGCTGGTGACCGGCTGGCTGCATTACACCGAGGGCTGCTGAACCGGCGAATCCGGCGGATTTCGCCCTGAGGGTGGTGTTTTCGCCACTGCCGGGCCAGACTCGCCAGCGCGACCCTGTGGGCAACCCGGCGCCCCCGCCCGGGACACGAGGAGTCCGCCATGAACCGCCTGATACGCCTGGCCCTGCTGACCACGATGCTCGCCACCCTTTCCCCCGCGCCGGAAGCCGCCGCCCCGGTCGCCGACGAGGCCATCTTCGTCGAGGGCACCCGCTACGACGCCGTTTTCAACGGCCCCGCCCGTCGCTGGCGGCTGCTGCCCGCCCAGGGTCGTGAAGTGAAGCTGCGCGTGGCCGACACCTGCCACCTGGGCAGCCCGCCGCCGCCCGGCCTGTGGCTGCTGACCCGGGACGACCAGGGCCGGCCGACGCTGGTCGCGCCCTCCGCCACGGCCCTGCCCGAAGACCATCCCGGCCGCGTCCGGCTGCTGGACTGCAACGAGGCGGCCACCGGCCCGCTGCCGGCCATGGCCGTGCCACGCGTCCTGCTCGACTGGCTGTCCGAACTTTCGGGGTCGATCTATGTCGCCCGCTGAAGGCCGCTTCACCCTGGGCCTGCTGGCCATGGACGGCGCGATGCCGTCCTCCTACACGGGCCCGATGGACCTGCTCAGGATCGCGCAGAAGCTGGCCCTGCTGCGCGATCCGGCCACGCCGCTGAAGCTCGAATCGGTGCTGGTCGGCGCCCGGGGCCAGGCCACGATCAGCCTCGACGATGGCCTGGTGATCGGCCCCGTGCAGTCACCGGACCGTGCACTCGACCTGCTGCTGGTGCCGGGGTACATGCATGCCAGCGTGCACGACGCACTGGAACGGGTGCACGGCTACGGCCCCGAGATCGAACTGCTGCGTGCGCTGTCCCTGCGCGGCGTGCCGCTCGCCGCCAACTGCTGCGGCAGCCTGCTGCTGGCCGAAGCCGGCCTGCTCGACGGCCACGAAGCCACCACGAGTTGGTGGCTCGACGGCGCCTTCCGCAGCCGCTACCCCCGCGTGCGGCTGGACGTGCAGCGCATGGTGGTCGAAGACGGCAACATCGCCACCACCGGCGCCAGCACTGCCGTGATGGGCTACCTGCTGCAGGTATTGGGGCGCGTGGCCGACCCGGCGCTGGCCCAGAACACCGCCCGCATGATGCTGCTCGACCCCGACCGCACCAGCCAGGCGCCCTACATCAGCCTGGCCCTGGCCGAACGGCCGCGGCACTCGCTGTCGGAAAAGGCCGAAGGCTTCCTGCAGCGCGAACTGCACCGCGAACTGAGCATCGCCGAGCTGGCGAAACACTGCGGGACCAGCGAACGCAGCCTGCTGCGGCACTTCCGCCAGCACTACAACGCCAGCCCGCTCGCCCACCTGCAGCACCTGCGGGTCGAGCGGGCCAAGGCGCTGCTGGAAACGACGCTGCTGAGCTTCGACGAGATCGTCGAACGCTGCGGCTACTCGGATACCTCGAGCTTCCGCAAGCTGTTCAAGCGCGCCACCTCACTGACGCCCGCCGACTACCGCGAGCGGTTCCGCCTGCGGCCGCACTGACGCCGGCTTGCGGCGCTTGAGACCGAACAGCGGCCGCAGCAC
>CAXAYM010000168.1:0-5315 GCA_963973175.1 uncultured Arenimonas sp. | reverse complement strand
CAGGGGGGCAAGACCCTGAAGTGGGGCCTGCAGAACGGACGTTGGGGGGTGTCGCTCAATCTCGACCAGCCCAGCGGCCGGGATGTGCAGCTCAACGACGTCGAGGCCGGCGCCTTCTACAGCGTGACCCCGAGCCTTCGGGTGGGCGGCGCGGTGGCCCTGGCCGAGAAGGAAGAGCCGGCTTTCAAGAGGACCCAGCCCACCGACGCCACCCCGCGGGTGCGCCTCGAGACCGCGCTGAAGTTCTAGGCCTTACCGGGCGAAAGCCCCTCCACCGCCGCCAGACCGACCACGCCCGAGGCCAGCAGCCGCCGGGCGTTTTTTGTATGAATCCCCCCAAGCGCATAGACCGGGCCTCCCGCGGCCCGGGCCAGGGTCGCCAGCCGCAGGGGGCCTAGGGGCCGCCCGGCGCTGGGGCTGTTGCTGGGAAAGACGGCGGAGACCACGACGGCGTCGGCGCCCAGGGCCAGGGCGCGGCGGGCGGCGGGCAGGCTGTGGGCCGCTGTGGTCACCCACCAGCCGGGACACCGCCGCCGCAGACGGCCGGCAGCTCCAGAGGGACCCGATGGCGGCGCGCGAGGCCGCCCGCTACGAAAACCCGATCGCCAGTCGCGAGGCCATCGCCAACCTGCTGCAGGACAGCCCCGGCCCGCTGACCGCCGAAGAGGTCGGCGAGGCCCTGGACCTGCTGGCCGAGGACCGCTTCGACGCGCTTTCACGCCGGCTGGCTGCCATGGTCCGCGACGGCCAGCTGCTGCGTAACCGCCGTGGTGGTTACGCCGTGGCGCAGAAACTCGACCTGGTCGCCGGCACCGTCATCGCGAACCCGGACGGCTTCGGCTTCCTCAAGTGCGACGACGGCGGGGAAGACCTTTTCCTGCCGCCGGGCGAGCTGCGCAAGGCGCTGCATGGCGACCGCGTGCTCGCCAGCATCACCGGCGTCGACCGTCGCGGCCGCCGCGAAGGCGCCATCGTCGAGGTGCTCGAACACCGCCTGACCCGCCTGACCGGACGCTACAGCGAGCGCGCGAAGATCGGCCTGGTGGTGCCCGACGACCGTCGGGTGCTGACCGAGGTGCTGATCCCGCAGGAAGACACCAACGGCGCCCGCGAAGGCCAGCTGGTGGTGGTGGAAGTGACCCAGCCGCCGGAGCAGGGCAGGCCGCCGATGGGACGCATCCTGCTGGTCCTGGGCGACCGGCTCACCCCGTCACTGGTGGTGCAGGCCGCCATCCACGGCCACGACCTGCCGCACGAGTTCCCGCGCGAAGCCCTGGCCGAAGCCGCCGAGGTGCCGCTGGACGTGCCGGCCGCCGAAGCCAGGCGCCGCGTGGACCTGCGCAAGCTGCCGCTGGTCACGATCGATGGCGAGGACGCCAAGGACTTCGACGACGCGGTCTGGTGCGAACCCAATCCGGAGGGCTTCCGCCTGATCGTCGCGATCGCCGACGTTTCGCACTACGTGCGACCGGGCACTGCCCTGGACGACGAAGCGGTCAAGCGTGCGACCTCGGTGTATTTCCCGG
Source organism: uncultured Arenimonas sp. (assembly GCA_963973175.1). Classification (GTDB taxonomy): domain Bacteria; phylum Pseudomonadota; class Gammaproteobacteria; order Xanthomonadales; family Xanthomonadaceae; genus Arenimonas. Next base: position 3,789 of record CAXAYM010000168.1, on the reverse strand, counting down.
GCTTCGTCGTGCCGATGCTGCCCGAAACCCTGTCCAACGGCATCTGCTCGCTGATGCCCAAGGTCGAGCGCCTGTGCTTCGCCTGCGAAATGCAGGTGGACTTCGACGGCAACGTGCTTCGCTCGAAGTTCTACGAGGCCATCATGCGTTCCCACGCCCGCCTGACCTACACCCAGGTCTGGAAGGCGGTCGGCGAAGCCGACACCGAGTCCGGCCAGGAAGCCGTGGCCCAGATCGGCTCGCTGATGCCGCAGGTGCAGCGCCTGCACCAGCTCTACAAGGTGCTTGCCAAGGCGCGCACGCGCCGCGGGGCGATCGAGTTCGAATCCTCGGAAGTGCGCTTCGTGCTCGACAACACCGGCGAAGTCGTGCAGGCCGGCATGCTCGAGCGCAACGACGCGCACAAGCTGATCGAGGAATGCATGATCGCCGCCAATGTCGAGGCGGCGAAATTCGTCACCGGCAAGCAGATGCCGGCGCCCTTCCGCGTGCATCCGCGGCCGCCGGAAGCGAAGTACGGTGACCTGCTCGAATACCTGTCCGAGTTCGGGCTCAGCCTGCCGCCCTGGAGCAAGGTGCAGCCCCGCGACTTCACCCAGCTGCTGCGCAAGGTGCGCGTGCGCCCCGACGCGGCCCTGCTGGAAACCGTGCTGCTGCGCTCGCAAAGCCTGGCCGTCTACCAGACCGAGAACCTGGGCCACTTCGGCCTGGCGCTGGAGGCGTATGCGCACTTCACGTCGCCGATCCGTCGCTACCCGGACCTGCTGCTCCACCGTTCGATCAAGCACGCGCTCGACAAGGGCGACGCCGACGGTTTCCGCTACAGCGCCAAGGACATGGCGGCGCTGTCGCTGCACTGCTCGGAGAAGGAGCGCAAGGCCGACGAAGTCGAGCGCGAGGTGGACGAGCGCTACCGCAGTGCCTGGATGGAAAAGCACGTGGGCGACGAGTTCGACGGCGTGGTCAGTGGCGTCACCAACTTCGGCCTGTTCGTCGAACTGGCCGGCTCCAAGGTCAACGGCCTGGTGCACGTGACCCAGCTGCCGCACGACTACTACCACTTCGACCCGCTGCGCCGCAGCCTGGCCGGTGAGCGCACCGGCCTGCGCTTCCGCCTGGGCGACCCGGTGCGGGTACTCGTGCTCAAGGCCAGCGTCGAGGACAAGCGCATCGATTTCAGGCTGGTGGTGCCGGAAGGCGCGCCGAAGAAGAAAAAGAAAGCCGCGGCCCACTGAGCCCGGCAAGGACGACGCAGACATGAGCAGCAAGAAGGACAATTGGGTCGCCGGCATCAATGCCGTGGCCTCGGCGCTGGAACACGACCTCGAACACGTGCGCGAGGTCCTGCTCGAGGCCGGCAGCAAGAACCCGCGCATCACCGAGATCGAGGAAACCGCCCGTCGCCGCGATGTGTCGGTGCGACGGGTACCGCTGCAGTCGCTCGAAGGCATCGCCGGTGGCCTTCGCCACCAGGGCGCCGTCGCGCGCTACGAGGCGGCCAAGGCCACCGACGAAAAGGAGCTGCCCGGGCTGGTCGAGGCTGCCGCCGGCAAGGCGCTGGTGCTGATCCTCGACGGCGTGCAGGACCCGCACAACCTCGGCGCCTGCCTGCGCAGCGCCGCCGCCGCGGGTGTCACGGCGGTGGTGATCCCCAAGGACAAGGCCGCGCCGGTGAACGCCACCGTTCGCAAGACCTCGGCCGGCGCCGCCGACCGCATCCCGGTGGTCAGCGTCACCAACCTGGCGCGCACCATGCGGGCGCTGCAGGAGATGGGCGTGTGGCTCTATGGTCTCGACGGCGAAGCCAAGGCCAGCATCCACGCCACCGACTTCACCGGCAATGTTGGTCTGGTGATGGGTGGCGAGGGCGAGGGCATGCGCCGTCTCACCCGCGAAACCTGCGACGGCCTGGTGCGCATCCCAATGCCGGGTGAAATGGAGAGCCTGAACGTCTCGGTCGCCACGGGCGTGGCGCTGTTCGAGGTCGTTCGCCAACGGGGAGCAAGCAAATGAGCCTGCAGTGGTACGACTTCGTGGGCCTCGCCGGCGTCGCCTTCGTGCTGGGCGCGTTTTTCCTCTTGCAGGCAGGCAAGCTCAAGGGCGAGTCGCTGGGCTACCAGCTGGCCAACCTGTTCGGGGCGATTTTCATCCTGGTCTCGATCTTCGCGGCGGGTCCTGATTTCCGCGACGTCATTTCGGCCACCATCATGCAGCTGGCCTGGATCGTCATCAGCCTCTATGGCCTGTGGCGCGGCCTCAAGGCGCGCGCCAGCCGCTTCCGCGGCAAGTCCGGCGACGTCTAGAGCGTCGCCAGCCAGTCGTCGTCGCTGCCTTCGTTGATGCCTTCGAACAGGAAGGTGCTGAGGTAGCGCTCGCCGGTGTCGGGGATCATGGCCAGCACGACGCTGCCCGGGTCCAGGGTGCGGGCGACTTCCAGCGCCGCGGCGAAGGTGCCGCCGCCGGAGATGCCGCAGAAGATGCCTTCGCGCGTCGCCAGGTCGCGTGCGGTGTCGCGCGCGAGCACGTCGTTCACCGGCACGATCAGGTCGTAGATGTCCCGGTTGAGGACCTCGGGGATGAAGTCCGGCGTCCAGCCCTGGATCTTGTGCGGCTGCCAGTCCTTGCCCGACAGCAGGGCGGCGCCCTCGGGCTCGGTGGCGGCGATCTTCAGGCCGGGACGGGCAAGCTTGAGCACCTCGCCGGCGCCGGTGAGGGTGCCGCCGGTGCCGTAGCCGGTGACGAACCAGTCCAGCCGCCTGCCGGCAAAATCCTTCAGGATCTCGGGCCCGGTGGTGGAACGGTGCCAGGCCGGGTTGGCCGGGTTTTCGAACTGCCGGGCGAGGAAGGCGCCGTGTTTCTCCGCGAATTCCTTCGCCCGCTTCACCATGCCGCTGCCGCGTTCTGCGGCCGGCGTCAGGATCACCTTCGCACCCAGCGCACGCATCAGCTTGCGCCGCTCGACCGAGAAGGTTTCCGACATGAAGGCGACGAAGGGATAACCGCGCGCCGCGCATACCGCCGCCAGCGCGATGCCGGTGTTGCCCGAGGTCGCCTCGACCACCATCTGGCCCGGCTGCAGCGCACCCGAGGCTTCGGCATCGAGGATGATGGCCGTGGCCAGCCGGTCCTTGACCGACGACATCGGACTGAAGAACTCCAGCTTGGCGTACATCGTCACGCCTTCGGGCGCGAGCCGGTTGATGCGCACGATCGGCGTGTCGCCGACGGTGCCCAGGATGCTGTCGTGGATCATGACCCTGACTCCTTCACGGAAAACCGCCGCCACTGGTTGAGCACCGCGCAGAACAGCCGTGCCGTGCGTTCGGTGTCGTACACGGCCGAATGCGCCTGGTCGCCGTCCCAGTCCAGGCCGGCGGCCTGCACCGCCCGGCTGAGCACGGTCTGGCCATAGGCCATGCCGGCCAGCGTAACCGTATCGAAGGTGGAAAAGGGGTGGAAAGGGTTGCGTTTGTGTCCCACGCGCGACACCGCAGCGTTCAGGAAACCAAGGTCGAAGTGGGCGTTGTGGCCGACCAGGATCGCTCGCTGGCAGCCGTTGCGCTTCACCGCCGCACGCACCTTCGCAAATACGTGGTCGAGGGCTTCGCGCTCGGGCAGGGCGCCGCGCAGCACGCTGTCGAGGCGGATGCCGGTGATCTCAAGCGACTTGGGGTCGATCTCGCTGCCTTCGTAGGGCTCGACGTGGCTGGTGGCGACTTCGCCGGGCACGTAATAACCCTCGTCGTCGAGCTCGATCGGGATCGCGGCGATTTCCAGCAGGGCGTGCCG
>CAXAYM010000167.1:0-5337 GCA_963973175.1 uncultured Arenimonas sp. | reverse complement strand
CCTGGGTGAACTTCTCGAACAGCACGGGCAGCTTGCCGGCCGGCACGCCGACGCTGCGCTTGAAGGCGTCCATGTGGGTGTCGGCCACCACGCTCACCGGGAAGCCGGCGCCCTCGACATGGCGTGCCCAGAGGCTGCAGCACTCGCAGTTGGGGTCCTTATGCATGGTGATCCGCGGCAGCGTGGCCGGATGCTCGGCGACATGGGGCGCGGAGGTGTCATCCGCCTGAGGGGGCGTCACCTTTGTCGCCGGGCTCGCGACCTCATGGGGGCCAAAGGCCTCCGGCGGGGCATCCTTCCGGCCTTCGCAGGAGGCGAGGGCCAGCGGCAGCATTACGGTGGTCAGTACCGACGTAAACCGGCGCATGGCGGTCTCCTAGTGATGGTCGCCCGGCGCCTTCGTGCGCGAGGACCAGTGGATGTGGACGATCTTCCAGCCCGCGTCCGAGCGCTGGACCAGCATGGTTTCGGTGCTGAGCACCGTGACCGGCTTGCCGTCTTTGCTCAGGTGCAACTCGCTCTCGCTGGCCACCCAGGCCAGATCGCCGCTGACCTGGGCGGTGCGACGAAGCAACTGGATGTGGGCGGTCTGGAGGAAGGCCGCGTCGCCCTTGGCGTGACCGCCCAGGTACTCGGCGGCGGAGCGTTCAGCGCCGCCGCTTTCCAGGATCAGCACGTTGGGATCGAGCTCGGCGCCGGCGGCTTCGAGCTGACCGGCAGCCAGCGCGGCGGAAAACCGCTCAACGACCGCCACCGCAGGCATTGCCTGCGCCGGAATGCTCAGTTCCGGTCCGGCGGGCGCGTGCGTGGTGGCGTCGTGGGTGTGTGGCGGCGTGGTCGGGCCATCGGCAAACGCCGGGCTACCCACGGCGGCGAGGGAGAACACAGCAAGGGTGGCGATACGTTTCATGGGAGGGTCCTGTCAGAGAGGGATCAGTGATCGTGCGCCGGTGGCACGGGCGCGTCGTGGTCGTGGGGCGGGGCACCGGCATCGTCATGCGCCGCAGGCGCCGGGGCGTCGTGAGCGTGCGGCGCCGACCCGGCGTCATCGTGGTCGGCGGACATCGGCGTGTCATGGGCATGGGGCGCTGTACCGGCATCGTCGTGGTCCATGGCGGCAGCGCCATCGTGATGGTCACCACTGCCCATGCCGGCCATCCCTGGCATGGCGTCGTCGTGCGGCATGCTCTCGCCGCCACCGTGCGAGTGGCCGCCGCTGGTCGCCACCAACGCCTTATATTGATCCGGGCTCATCTTCGGCATTTCTTGCAGGAAGGCCACCATGTTCCAGATGTACTCATCGGACATGCTTTTGCCCCAGGCCGGCATACCCGAGGCCTTGATGCCGTGCTTGATGACCCAGAAGGCGCGGGCCGGATCGGGCGCGCCGAGCTTGGAGAGATCCGGCGGCGCCGGATACAGGCCTTGGCTCAGCTCGGTCGCTGCCATGCCGGGGGCAAGGTGGCAGGTGGTGCACATGGCCGCGTAGTTGCCGGCGCCGCTGCGAATCTGGGCCTCGCTACCCAAGGTCGGGACGACCATGTCGTGGGCACGGACCGCGATGGCGCGGTCACGCGCCGTTTCAATGAGCTTGAAGACCACGGCCGAATGCGGCTCGTCAGCACCCGGGTGGATGGCGCCAAAGTAGATGCCGCCGCCGACGGCCGCGGCACCCAGACCCACAAGAATCAAACCACTTTTGATTAGAGACATGACTAGGGCTCCTGTTAACGCGGACGTCGCGGCGGATTGCCGAACGCGGGATCGTCACTGACGCGCTGGGCGACGGTGCCGGTGGGGTTGCGGTACCAGCCCGGGTCGGAGAAATCGCCCGGCGCCAGGTCGTCACGGACTTTGACGACGGTAAACATGCCGCCCATCTCGATGTTCCCGAACGGACCCTTGCCGGCCATCATCGCCAGCGTGTTCGGGGGGCCGGCCATGCCGCCATCGGTATGGTCCTGGTGTTCGCCCATGCCGTCCTTGCCCATGGCCATGTAGCCCGGCAGCATCTGGCGAATCTTGGCTTCCACGCCACGCTGATCGACGCCGATGGTGTTGGGCACGTCGTGGCCCATCGGGCCCATGGTGTGGTGCGACATGTGGCAGTGGAATGCCCAGTCGCCGGGTACCGCCGTGAACTCGATGTCGCGCATCTGGCCGACGCCGACGATCTCGGTCACCTCGGTGCGCCACTGGGAGCGCGGGAGCCGACCGCCGTCGCCGCCGGTGACGTGGAACTGCACGCCGTGCAGGTGGATCGGGTGGTTCCACATGCTCAGGTTGCCCACGCGGATACGCACGCGCTCACCGGTACGCGCCACGATGGGATCGATCGCCGGGTAGACCTTGGAGTTGAACGTCCACAGATCGAAGTCCTGCATGATCGCCGGGTCGGGGCGCCGGGTGCCCGGGTGCAGGGCGAAGTTGTGCAGCAAGAAGGCGTAGTCGCGGTCGATCCGCACCGCTTCCCCACCCTTGGGGTGGATGATCAGCAAGCCCATCATGCCCATGGCCATCTGCACCATCTCGTCGGCGTGCGGGTGGTACATGTGGGTGCCGTGCTGCTTGAGCGTGAACTCGTAGGCGAAGGTCTCGCCGGGCTTGATCTGCGGCTGGTTCAGGCCACCCACGCCGTCCATGCCGCTGGGCAGGATCAGGCCGTGCCAGTGGATGGTGGTGGCTTCGCGCAGGCGATTGGTGACGAAGATGCGGATCCGATCGCCTTCGACGGCCTCGATGGTCGGTCCCGGCGTGGAGCCGTTGTAGCCCCAGCACATTGCCTTGGAGCCGGGCGCGAACTCGTGCTCGAACTCTTCGGCGACCAGGTGGAATTCCTTGACGCCGCCGTTCATGCGGTAGGGCAGGGTCCAGCCGTTGAGGGTGCGTACCTTGCCCGCCCGCGGCCGGGAGACCGGCGGCGCCTCCGGCGGCGCTGCGGGCTCTTTCATCTGGGTCATGTCGTGGCCCTGACTCTGGGCGCGGGCCATGCCCGTCGCAGCCGTCGTGACCAGACCGGCCCCTGCGCCCAGCAGGATGTCGCGTCGTGTGATCTTCATGGGGTGTCTCCGTGGGCGCTGTGGTCGGGCGGGGTGGGGGTGTCGTCCTCGATTTCCTTCTCGGCCTCGGTCGGCGGTTCGGCGGCCGGCGGAGCACCATGCATGGAGTGGTCGACCGGTGGCGGCGTCGCCGCGGGCGGTGTCGCGGGCATGTCCATGCGGCTGTGATCCATCCCCTCCATTGCATCGGAGGGCGCAGGTGCCGGCGCGGCCGGCTTCGCCGACATGTCCATGCCGCTATGGTCCATGCCTTCCATGGCATCGCTGGGCACGGGCGTTGGAGCCGCCGTCGCGCCCGGCTTCGCCGGCATATCCATGCCGCTGTGGTCCATGCCCTCCATCGCTTCAGCCGGAGCGGTGGGCATCGACGACATGTCGTGGCCGCTATGGTCCATACCCGGCATCGCCTCCTGGGCGGACGGCGTCAGGATGTCCTGCACGCTGGGGGTGCGGTCACCGATGGCAGCGTCGCTGGGCAGGCGCTGGCCAACGGCCCGCATCAGCTCCACACGCGCCAACCAGTAATCGCGCACGGCCTCGAGGTAGCTCTCGTAGGCGTTGTATTCCTGCACCTTGGCCTGGATCAGCTCGAACACGCCAATAAGCATGAAGTTCTGCTCCTGCTGGCTGCGCTCGACTACCTTTTCGCGCTGCGGGATCAGCGCCTCGCGGTGGATCGCCACGACCTGGCTCAGTTCGCGGACCTGCTCTGCGCCCAGGCGCACGGCGTTGTCGACGCCCAGTTCCGCCTGGGCCACACGCGCCCGGGCCTCGGCCAGCAACGCCTCCGCACGCGCCAGTTTGGCTTGGCCCTGGTTGAAGATGGGTAGTTCCAGATCCAGCGTCGGGCCGCGAAGGCGCGTGCCATCGGCTTCACGTTCGCGCTCGTAGCCGATTTCGCTGCCGCCCAGCCAACGCAGCTTGCGCGTGATGCCGAGCGCATCCATCAGGATGCCGGCCTGCTGGCGGGCCGCGAGCAACTCCAGACTAGAGGTGCGCGCCAGTTCCGCCAGCTGCTGGGGATCGTCTTCGGCGGCCACCGGCATCGGGAGACGATCACTGGTGGCCCAAGTGGCGTCCTGTCCACTGAGGCCCAACAGGGTGTTGAGGGTCAGGCGAGCGCGCCCGGCCTCGGCGCGGGCCCGGGCGGCGATAATACGCGCCTCGCTGGCAGCGGCCTGTTCCTGCTTGAGCTGCAGCTCGCTGATATTGCCGGCGTCAAAGAAGCGTTGCGCCAGCTCGGCGGCCGCATCTGCGCCGCCGGCCACCGCCGTGCGCATATCCGCGACTTGCTGGGCGCCCACATAGGTGTACCAGGCGGCTTCCACGTCGGCGGCCACATTGAGCACGGCCCCGGCGATCTCGAGCTTGGCGCGTTCGTACTCGGCATGAGCCAGGCGCGTGCGCACCGGCAACACCAGCAGGTCGGCCAAGGGCAGGGTCAGACCGGCCAGGCGGTTGTAGCCGCTACCCGGGTCCAGATAGGACCGTGAAAGCGACAGGGTGGGGTTGGCCACCTGCACGGCCTCGAGCACGTCGGCCCGGGCCAGGCCCAGCCGGGCATATTCTTGCTGCAGGCGCGGACTGCGCAGCATGGCCACGCGCACCGCCGCCTCGGCGGTCATCGGGGCGCCGAGCCACTGGTCGATGGCCTGCCGTTCTGGGGGCGGTTGGCCCACGGCGGACCACTCCACCTGCGGGCCGCGACGCTCGGCGAGCAGGGCATTGATGTCGGTGTCACCGGGTCGCGAGGCCAGCGAAACGCAACCACTCAGGGCCAGGCTCAGGGCCACGGCCAGGGCGGCCGGGCGGAAACGTAAAGTCATGGAAAACCCTCCAAAGCACCCGCGGCGACAGGCCACGGGCAACACGACCCGGAACGCGGGTCGAGCGAATGGGGCGGATCAGTGTCCGCCGGGAGGGCTTAGGCGATAGGAGGTCGGATGGCCGGCGCCGAGGGCGCGGCGGATACAGACACCAGGCGGCCGAGTTGGGCGACCCAGCGATAGGGTGAAACGCCCCACGGGGCGCGTGTGATCACCGCGACCGGCGCGTGATGCAGGCAGCTGCAGGTGCAGGTGCCGCCGTCACAACAATCCAGCGGCGAGTCCGGGCTGGGCACGACGGGCTTCACGGTGGCCTCGTCATGGCACGACGCTATGTCGCCATCGGCCATCGAATGCCCCGCCGCCGCCATAGCCTGGTCCACTCCCGCGCTCTGGTGCGCGGCGTGATCGACCGCGGACGCGACCGACGGCAGCCCGGCGTTGGCGATCAA
>CAXAYM010000166.1:0-5352 GCA_963973175.1 uncultured Arenimonas sp. | reverse complement strand
CCGCCGCATCCTGCAAACCAGCGACCAGCTGTATGGGGACTACCGGCTGCGGCGCGTCTATTACTCGGCCTTCAGCCCGATCCCCGACGCCTCGGCGGCGCTGCCGGCGCGTTCGCCGCCGCTGCTGCGCGAACACCGGCTCTACCAGGCCGACTGGCTGCTGCGTTTCTACGGGTTCGGCGTGGATGAAATCGCGCCGCCCGGCGCCGGCATGCTCGACCTCGAGGTCGATCCCAAGCTGGCCTGGGCCCTGCGCCATCCGGAAGGTTTTCCGGTCGACCTGAACAAGGCGTCGAAGGAGTGGCTGCTGCGCGTGCCCGGGCTGGGCACGCGCAATGTCGCGCGGGTCATCAAGGCGCGTCGCCATCGCCGCTTGCGGGTCGCCGACCTGGCGCGGCTGCGGGCCCCGCTGGCCAAGCTGTTGCCTTTCGTGCAGCTGGCCGACCATGTGCCCGGTCATTCGCTCGACCGCCCGGATCGCCTGCGCGCGCAGCTGGCGCCGCCGCCGCGGCAGGCGGACCTGTTCGGATGAGGGGCTGGACCCCGCGCTGGTCGGCCCGGGTGGAACCGGGCTGGGACCCGGACGCGTGGCGGCCCGTGCTGCGCGCCGCGCTGCGTGCGGGCGTGCCGCCCTGCGACGTGGACTGGGGCGAGGAGGGCCCGGGACTGTTCCTGGCTCCCGATGTCCGCGAGGCGCCGCCGAAACGCGACGACCTGCGCCTGCCCAAGACCTTCGTGGACCGCGCCGCCACCGCGCTGTGCCACGCCGACCCGGCCCGCCTGCCGCTGCTGCACCAGATCGCCTGGCGCTTGCTGCACGGCGAACGCGGCGCCATCGACGATCCCAGCGATCCCGACAACCTGGCGCTGGACCGGTTGGAACGGGAGGTGCGGCGCGATACGCACAAGATGAAGGCCTTCGTGCGCTTCCGCGAAATCCGGCCCGGCAGCGACGACTTCATCGCCTGGTTCGAGCCCGGCCACCACATCGTCGACCGCGTCGCCCCGTTTTTCGCCCGGCGCTTCGCCGGCATGCGCTGGGCGATCTTCACGCCCTATCGCAGCGTGGCCTGGGACGGCATGCAGCTGGCCTTCGGCGAAGGGACGCACGAATCGGCCCTGCCCGCGGCGGAAGACGCCGACGGCCAGGCGCTGTGGCGCACCTACTACGCCAACATCTTCAACCCGGCGCGGGTGAAGGTGAACGCGATGCAGAAGGAAATGCCGAAGAAGTACTGGAAACACCTGCCCGAGGCGCGGCTGATCCCGGGCCTGCTGGCCACCGCGCCCGCGCGGGCGCGGGCGATGGAACTGGCGGCCCCCTCCCTGCCACACGCGGCGACGCGGGCGCGCGGACGCCAGGCCGCCCTGGCCGCGCTTCCCGGTGCGACGGCGGCGCCCGCCCGTCCTGCGTCGGACGATCCGCCCGCCTGAGCCCGCCGCGACTTCGTGCGAAAATGGCCGCCTTGCCCTGGAGCCCGTGGCCACGATGACTTCACTTACCCTGACCCGCCCCGACGACTGGCACCTGCACCTGCGCGACGGCGACATGCTGGCGCGCGTGCTGCCCGACACCGCCCGCCAGTTCGCGCGCGCGATCGTCATGCCCAACCTGGTGCCCCCCGTGACCACCGTGGCCCTGGCCGGCGCCTACCGCGACCGCATCCTGGCCGCGCTGCCGACGGGCATGAGGTTCGAGCCGCTGATGACGCTCTACCTGACCGAGCGCACTTCGCCGCAGGACATCGCCGAGGCGAAGGCCAGCGGCTTCGTGCACGCGGTCAAGTGGTACCCGGCCGGTGCCACCACCAATTCCGATGCCGGCGTGTCGAACATTGAGCGCTGCGCCGACACCCTGCAGGCCATGCAGGACCACGACCTGCCGTTGCTGGTGCACGGCGAGGTCACCGGCACCGATGTGGACGTGTTCGACCGCGAGGCCGTCTTCATCGACACCCTGCTCAAGCCGCTGCTGCAGCGTTTCCCGACGCTGCGCGTGGTGCTTGAACACATCACGACCCGCCAGGCCGCGGAATTCATTGCTGCCGCGCCGGCCAACGTGGCCGCCACCATCACCCCGCACCACCTGCTGATGAACCGCAACGCGCTGTTTACCGGCGGCCTGCGCCCGCATCACTACTGCCTGCCGGTGCTCAAGCGCGAGGAGCACCGCCTGGCCCTGGTGGCCGCGGCCACCGGCGGCAGCCCGAAGTTCTTCCTGGGCACCGACAGCGCACCGCATACCCGCGGCGCCAAGGAATCGGCCTGCGGCTGTGCCGGCATGTACAGCGCACACGCGGCGCTGGAGCTGTACGCCGAAGTCTTCGAAGCCGAAGGCGCGCTCGACAAGCTGGAAGCCTTCGCCAGTTTCCACGGCCCGGACTTCTATCGCCTGCCACGCAACACCGACCGTATCACCCTGGTGCGCGAGGCCTGGACGCTGCCGGCCGAGCTGGGCGAGGGCGCCACGGCGCTGGTGCCGCTGCGGGCGGGCACCGAACTGGCCTGGCGTCTGGAAGGCTGAGCGACACCGGCCATGGCCACCCTGTCGGCGATCCAGGTCTATCCGGTGAAATCCTGTGCCGGGCAATCGTTGGAATCCGCCGTCGTGCAGCCGCGCGGCCTGGAACACGACCGCCGCTGGATGCTGGTGGATTCGGACGGCAAGTTCATCACCGCCCGCCAGGAGCCGCGCCTGCTGCAGGTGCATGCCGTCCCCACCGATGCCGGCCTGACCCTGGAAGCCCCCGGCATGCCGCCGCTCGCCGTCGTCGCGCCGGCACCCGGCGCCACGCTCAACGTGAAAGTCTGGAAGGACCCTGTGGATGCCAAGGCCGCCGATACCGCGGCCAACGACTGGTTCTGCCGCTACCTGGGCCGCCCGGTGCGCCTGGTGCACATGGACGATGGCGTGACCCGCCGCAATGCCTCGTCGCGTGCCCAGCCCGGCGACGAAGTCAGCTTCGCCGACTCGATGCCGCTGCTGCTGGTGTCCCTGGCCTCACTCGACGCGCTGAACCGGCGGCTTGAGCAGCCCGTCCCCATGGGTCGTTTCCGTCCCAACCTGGTGGTCGACGGCGTCGACGCGCACGCCGAGGATGCCTGGAAACAGGTGACCATCGGCGACGTGGTCTTCGACGTGGCCAAGCCCTGCGCCCGCTGCGTGCTGGTGACCATCAACGCTGACACCGGCCAGCGTGACGAGGGCGGCGAGCCCCTGCGCACGCTCACCCGGTATCGACGTACCGACGACGGCGTCACCTTCGGGCAACTGCTGATTCCCCGCTCGGGCGGCGTCGTCCGGCTGGATGACGAGGTCCGGGTGCCCGCCCAGGCCTGAGCCAAAAAAGAACCCCGGCCGTAGCCGGGGTCCTGGTTTGCAGCCAACTACCGGTGGATCAGAAGGTGACCGACCAGCTGTTGATGTAGCCGGTGTCGCCGCCGGCGTTGTCGTTCACCCGCAGCTTCCAGGTGCCGTTCAGCGCTTCGGACGACAGGTTCACCGAGTAGGTTCCGACGATGTTGTCGGCGCTGCCGCCGCTGCGGTTGTGCAGGTTGTACAGCGAACCATCGGGCGCGACCAGGTCGACCTTCAGGTCGCCCTTGTAGGTGTGCACGATGTTCACCGCCACGGACGCGTTCGACGGGGCATTGCCACTGCGGCCGGAGACCGAAATCGGGCTCTCGACGGTGGCGTTGTCGCTGATCGCGTAGTCGGCGGTGTTGCTGTAGGTCTGCGGCGAGCCGCCACCGCCACCGGCGGTGTAGTTGCCCACCAGGCTGACGCCCGAGAACGTGGCATAGGACTTCACGCGCACGTGGTAGGTACCGGCCGACGGGGCCGCGATGGTGCAGGTCTCGTTGTTGCCGCTCAGGTACGGACGGCAGACGTAGGACGTGTCGGTCGGCTGGCTGCCGAACTGCACGTACAGGTCGGCGTCACCCGTGCCACCCGACATGGTGAAGGTCAGGTTGCTCGAGCCTGCCGGCACCGACAGGGTGTAGTACAGCGAGTTGCCCGCGGTGGCGGACAGGCCGGTCACGGCCACGCCCTTGGTCAGGCTGCCACCCGACGGGGGCGGCGGGGGCGGCGGGGGCGGCGTGCTGCCACCGGCCAGGTCCACCAGGGCCCGGGCGTTGATGATGCCCGCGCCGCAGCCACCCGAGCATGCGCCGGACAGCGCGTACGCGGTCGACTTCAGGTTGGCTTCCACCTGGGCCGGGGTCCACAGCGCCAGGCCCAGGGCCAGGCGACGGCTCTGCGCCAGCGCTACGGCGCCGGCTACGTGCGGGGCCGCCATCGAGGTGCCGTTGTAGGACACGTAGTTCTCGGTGCCCGGACCCTGTGTGCCGCTGTTGAGCGTGGACAGGATGTTCGAGCCCGGCGCCGACACGTCGATCGAGGTGCCGTAGTTCGAGAAGCTCGAACGCGCGCTGGCGCTGGTGACCGAGGCCACGTTCACCACGTTGTTGCAGCTGGCCGGCGTGAAGCCCGAGGCGTTGGCGTTGCTGTTGCCGGCCGCCACGACCACGACGGTGCCACGGCTGACGGCGCTGTTGATCGCCGCCTGGGTGGCGGAATCGCAGGAACCGCTGCCGCCGAGCGACATGTTGATGACGTCGGCCGCGTTGGCCGCGCTCAGGGTCGGCACGCCGGAGACGGTGCCACCCGACGCCCAGATGATGGCGTCGGCGATGTCGGAGGTGGAGCCGCCGCCGCGACCGAGCACGCGCACCGGCATCACCTTGGCGCCCCAGGCCGTACCGGCCACGCCCTTGGCGTTGTTGGTGACCGCGGCCACCGTGCCGGCCACGTGGGTGCCGTGCCAGCTGGACGGGTCGCCGCCGTAGTAGTCGCCCGGGTCGGCCGGATTGGAGTCGCGGCCGTTGCCGTCACCCGCCGTGGTGGTGTTGGAGATGAAGTCGTAGCCGGCGACGATGTTGGCCGCCAGGTCGGAGTGGGTCACGTAGCCGGTGTCGAGCACCGCCACGATGATGCCCGAGCCATTGGCCACGTCCCACGCCGTGTTGGCGCGGATGCCCGCGTCGGCGTCGGTGTAGCCCCACTGCTGGCTGTAGCTGGGGTCGTTCGGCGTCAGGGTGTGCTTCATGACCCGGTCGATCTGCACGTACTCGACGTTCGGATTGGCTGCGATCTGGCGCATCAGGGTTTCAGCTTCGGAGGCGCTCAGCTTCTGCGAGCTGGACACGACGTCGGCGCCCACGGCCATGCGGCGCACGTGGCTGGCGGCCAGCGGCTTGGTGCTGCCGGTACGCTTGCCCTGCTGCAGGCGCGCGGCCTGCACCATCTGGTTGGCGCCGACGGCGGCCACTTCCAGCGAACGCTTGAGC
>CAXAYM010000165.1:0-5365 GCA_963973175.1 uncultured Arenimonas sp. | reverse complement strand
CCCGGCGAGGCCCGGGGCCCCGGAGTCGGTGGGCTCCGCCGGGGGCCGGGAGGGTCGTTTGCGACTTGTTCCCCCCTCGGGGCGGCTGCTATACTTTCGCGGCTTCAGGGAACGCTACTGAGTACCACTTGAACCGCGCGTCCCCTCCCGTCTCGCCCCATGCCCATCGGTTGCCGGTCCTCCAGCTGGCCCTAGGGTGCGCCGCCGCCGCCATCGCGGCGGCCTGGGCCGGTCGGGAAGCTGCCCTGGCCTGGCTGGCGGGTGCGGCGGTGATCGCGGCGGCACAGTGGGTTTTCAGCTGGCGGACGGAGCTGAGGTCACGCTCGGCACCAGCAGTACGGATGTTTGGCCGGCTGCTCCTGGGGACGGTGCTCAAGTGGTTGGTGGTCGGCGCGGGTCTCGTGCTGGCCATGACCCAGGGGCTCCCTCCCGCCCATGTCCTCGGGGGCGCGTCGCTCGCAGCCCTCGCCCAAATTTTCAGTCTGCCTTGGTTGCTTCGATGAACCGACTCCTGCAAGTCGCCGGTGACAGTCCCAGCGAATACGTCACGCACCATCTCCAGCACTGGCAAGTGTCCATTGGCGAAGGTGCCTTCTGGACCATCAACGTCGACAGCATGATCATGGCGATCGCCATCGGCGTGCTGGGCCTGGGCCTGTTTTGGTTCGTCGGCCGTCGCGCCACCGCCGGCGTGCCTGGCAAGCTGCAGGCCTTCCTCGAGCTGGCCGTCGAGTTCATCGACACCCAGGTCCGCGACGTGTTCCACGGCAACCGCAAGTTCGTCGCCCCGCTGGCGCTGACGATCTTCGTCTGGATCCTCCTCATGAACTCCGTGAAGATGATCCCGGTCGACCTGCCGCCGGGCATCGCCAAGATGTTCGGCGCCGAATACTTCCGCGCCGTGCCCACCACCGACCTCAACATCACCCTGGCGATGTCGATGACGGTGCTGCTGCTGATGATCGCCTTCGCGATCAAGGCCAAGGGCGGCTTCGGTTTCACCAAGGAACTCTTCACCGCGCCCTTCCACGCGGACGGCACGCTGATGAAGATCGTGCTGGCCCCGGCGAACCTCGGCCTGAACATCATCGAGCTGCTGTCCAAGCCGGTCAGCCTGGCCATGCGACTGTTCGGCAACATGTACGCCGGCGAGCTGGTCTTCCTGCTGATCGCCCTGCTGGGCGCGGCCGGCGGCCACTTCATCATGGACGTGGGCGGCCTCGGCGGCACCACCGGCGGCATCCTGGCCTTCCTGGGCGCGGTGCTGGCGGGGGCGGGCTGGTCGATCTTCCACATCCTGGTCATCACGCTCCAGGCCTTCATCTTCATGATCCTCACCGTGGTCTATCTGTCGATGTCCACGGAAGCGCACTGATCAAGCAACACCGATTGTTTTTGTTTTCGTCCAACCCCTAACCGAACTTGTAAAAAAAGGACTGCACCATGGACATGTCTCTCGTCGCCGCCATCCAGAGCTCCACTGCCCTCGCCATCGGCATCATCATCGGCCTGGGCGCGCTCGGCGCCTGCATCGGCATCGGCGTCATGGGCTCGAAGTTCCTCAAAGCGCCGCCCGCCAGCCGGAGCTGGTCCCGATGCTGTCCGGCCGCATGTTCCTGCTGGCCGGCCTGATCGACGCCGCGTTCATCATCGGCCTGGCCATCGCGCTGTTCTTCGCCTTCGCGAACCCGCTGCTGGCCGCGCTGGGCGGCTGATCAGCCCGGTCGCCACGGTGACGCCGCCGGCTTCGTGCCGCGGCGTCGCTTGCCCCGTCATCGCGGAGTAATCGCAATGGATATCAACGCCACCTTCATCGGACAGGCCCTCGCGTTCGCGATCCTGATCTGGTTCTCGTACAAGTTCGTATGGCCGCCGATGATGGGCGCCATCGAAGAGCGCCAGCAGAAGATCGCCGAAGGCCTGGCTGCGGCCGACCGCAGCAAGAAGGATCTGGCCCAGGCGGAAGAGAAGGTCGCCGAGGCCCTGCGTGAAGCCCGTGCCAAGGCCAACGAGATCATCGAGCAGGCCCACGGCCGCGCGAACCAGATCATCGATGCCGCCAAGGTCGAGGCCATCGCCGAAGCCGGCCGCCAGAAGGCCCTGGCCCTGTCGGAAATCGACTCGGCCGCCAACCGCGCCAAGGAAGACCTGCGTCGCCAGGTTTCCGCGCTCGCGGTCGCCGGCGCCGAGAAGCTGATCCGCAAGGAGATCGACGGCAACGCCCACAAGGCGCTGCTGGACGAGCTCGCCGCCGAGATCTGAGGTCACCGCACGCCATGAGCCAAGCCCTCACCCTCGCCCGCCCGTATGCCCGCGCCGCGTTCTCGCTGGCCAAGGAATCGGGCCGGCTGCCCCAGTGGTCGGCCCTGATCGGCTTCGCCGCCCAGGCCGCCGCCGTGCCGGAGGCGCACGACGCCATCCTGCACCCGCTGGCCAAGGCCGACGACCTGGTCGAACTGCTGCTGCCCCCGGGCGACAGCGACCCGACCTTCCGCCAGTTCCTGGCCGTGCTGGCGGACAACCGCCGCCTGGCCCTGCTGCCGGAAATCGCGGGCCTGTTCGACCAGCTGCGGGCTGAGGCCGAGCGCGTGGTCAAGGCCACCGTCACCTCCGCCCAGCCGCTGGACGCCGGCGAACTGGAGATGCTGCGCAGCTCACTGCGCAAGCGCTTCGGCCGCGAGGTCGAGCTGGCGACGGCGGTGGACGCGGGCCTGATCGGCGGCGCGGTCATCGATACCGGCGAGGTCGTGATCGACGGCTCGCTCCGCACCAAGCTGGCGCGCCTCGGCGCGGCGCTGGCGAACTGAACACGATTTTCCTTTGAACCAAGTGCCGGCCCCGGCCGGACGACCCAGGGATACCCCCATGCAGACGCTCAACCCGTCCGAAATCAGCGAACTGATCAAGACCCGCATCGAGAAGGTCAAGCTGACCGCCGAAGCCCGCAACGAAGGCACCGTCACCTCCGTGTCCGACGGCATCGTGCGCATCCACGGCCTGGCCGACGCGATGCAGGGTGAAATGATCGAGCTGCCGAACAGCACCTACGCGCTGGCCCTGAACCTCGAGCGCGACTCCGTCGGCGCCGTCGTCCTGGGTGACTACGAGCACCTGCGCGAAGGCGACGTCGCCAAGACCACCGGCCGCATCCTCGAAGTGCCGGTCGGCCCCGAGCTGCTCGGCCGCGTCGTCAACGCCCTGGGCGAACCGATCGACGGCAAGGGCCCGATCGCGTCCTCGATGACCGCGCCGGTCGAGAAGGTCGCGCCGGGCGTCATCGCCCGCAAGTCGGTGTCGCAGCCGGTGCAGACCGGCTACAAGTCGGTCGACTCCATGATCCCGATCGGCCGCGGCCAGCGCGAGCTGATCATCGGCGACCGCCAGACCGGCAAGACCGCCCTGGCCATCGACGCCGTGATCAACCAGAAGGGCACCGGCATCAAGTGCGTCTACGTGGCCATCGGCCAGAAGGCCTCCACGATCGCCAACATCGTGCGCCGCCTGGAAGAGAACGGCGCCCTGGCGCACACCATCGTCGTCGCCGCCACCGCGTCCGAATCGGCCGCGATGCAGTACATCTCGGCCTACTCGGGCTGCACCATGGGCGAGTACTTCCGCGACCGCGGCGAAGACGCGCTGATCGTGTACGACGACCTCTCCAAGCAGGCCGTGGCCTACCGCCAGATCTCCCTGCTGCTGCGCCGCCCGCCGGGCCGCGAAGCCTATCCGGGCGACGTGTTCTACCTGCACTCCCGCCTGCTCGAGCGTGCGGCCCGCGTCAACGAGGACTACGTCGAAGCCTTCACCAACGGCGCCGTCAAGGGCAAGACCGGCTCGCTCACCGCGCTGCCGATCATCGAAACCCAGGCCGGTGACGTCTCGGCCTTCGTGCCGACCAACGTGATCTCGATCACCGACGGCCAGATCTTCCTGGAAACCGACCTGTTCAACGCCGGCATCCGCCCGGCCGTGAACGCCGGTATCTCGGTGTCGCGCGTCGGTGGTGCGGCCCAGACCACGATCATGAAGAAGCTCTCGGGCGGCATCCGCATCTCGCTCGCGCAGTACCGCGAGCTGGCCGCGTTCGCCCAGTTCGCTTCGGACCTCGACGAAGCCACCCGCAAGCAGCTCGAGCGCGGCCAGCGCGTCACCGAGCTGATGAAGCAGAAGCAGTACGCGCCGATGTCGATCGCGCAGATGGCGCTGTCCATCTATGCCGTCAACGAGGGCTACCTGGACGACGTGCCGCTGAACAAGGTGCTGGCGTTCGAAGAAGGCCTGCACGCGCACATGACCAACACCCAGGGCGAGCTCGAGAAGAAGATCGTCGAGTCGGGCGCCTGGGACAAGGACATCGAAGCCTCGTTCAAGTCGATCATCTCCGAGTTCAAGGCCACCGGCAGCTGGTAAGCGCTGACAACCCCATGTGGGAGGGGCTTTAGCCCCGAAGCTTTTCGGGACTGAAGTCCCTCCCACAGAAGAAAGGAAGAAACATGGCAGGCGGCAGGGAAATCAAGACCAAGATCAAGAGCGTGCAGAACACCCGCAAGGTGACGCGCGCGCTCGAGATGGTCTCGGCGTCGAAGATCCGCAAGGCCCAGGACCGCATGAAGCAGTCCCGCCCTTACGCGCGCCTGATGCGCCAGGTGATTGGCCACATCGCCAAGGCCAACACCGAGTACGTGCATCCGTTCATGGTCGAGCGCAAGGACATCAAGCGCGTCGGCTACATCATCGTGTCCACCGATCGCGGCCTGTGCGGCGGCCTGAACTCGCAGATGTTCCGCCGCATCCTGGCCGACATGCGCGAGTGGCAGGAGAAGGGCGTCGAGATCGACGTCGTCTGCATCGGCCAGAAGGCCACGGTGTTCTTCCGCCGCCTGAAGGTGAACCTGCTCGGCTCGGTCACCCACCTGGGCGAGAAGCCCGAGCTGGCCAAGCTGGTCGGCGTCATCAAGGTGATGCTCGATGGCTACACCGAAGGCAAGCTCGACCGCGTCTTCCTGAGCTACAACGACTTCATCAACACCATGGCGCAGAAGCCGCGCCAGGACCAGCTGCTGCCGCTGCCGCCGTCCGAGTCGCTCGAGACCCGGCACGACTGGGACTACCTGTACGAGCCGGATGCCGAATCGGTGCTTGCCGACGTGCTGACGCGCTACGTCGAGTCGCTGGTGTACCAGGCGGTGCTGGAGAACCTTGCTTCCGAACACGCGGCGCGCATGGTGGCCATGAAGTCGGCCTCCGACAACGCCAACAAGCTCATCGGTGACCTGCAGCTGATCTACAACAAGGCACGCCAGGCTGCGATCACCCAGGAAATCTCCGAAATCGTCGGCGGCGCCGCGGCCGTTTAACCAAACCC
>CAXAYM010000164.1:0-5411 GCA_963973175.1 uncultured Arenimonas sp. | reverse complement strand
GCTGGCGGGCTTCCGCGGGCCCGTTTTCATCCTCGAGGCCGGCCGAGACACAGTCGTCCCCGGCGCGAGCACCGAGCGCCTGGCCGAGGTCCTGCCCCGTGCGCCGACCTGGCTGCGGGTCGCCGGCGCCGACCACGATTCGGCACTTGGGACGCCCTCGGAAGTAAAGGCCCTGAAGGATTTCGTCAGCGGCTCGCTAGCCGAGGCCAACTAGGACCCGCAGCATCAAGCTGGCCAGGACGACCACGGCCACCACCCAGAGCACGTTCCACCTTGCCCAAGTCAGCAGGGCCAGTCCCAGCATCGCGACCGCGGCATCGCCGCCACCGAGCACACCCGCAGGCAACACGATGCCCAGGAAGGCCGCGGCCAGCAGTCCCACCACCGCGGCATTGATGCCGGCGATGAGGGGCGGCGCCCACGCCTGCCGGGCCAGCCGCGACCACAGCGGCAGCAGCGCGGCCATCAGCAGCAATCCCGGCAGGAAGATCGCCAACAGCGCGACCGCGGCGCCAGCCACCGGCGCCTGCCCGGTCGGTACCAGCGCGCCCAGGTAGGCCGCCAGCGAAAACATCGGCCCGGGCACGGCCTGCGCCGCCCCGTAGCCGGCAAGGAATTCCTGCCCGCTGATCCAGCCCGTGGCCACAGTGGATTGTTCCAGCAGCGGCAGCACCACGTGGCCGCCGCCGAACACAAGCGCGCCGGCTTTGTAGAACGCAGCCCCCAGAGACACCAGGGTCGCGGGGCCATCGCCGGTAAGCAGTGCCAGCACCAAGACCGCGCCGAACAGCGCGAGCAGCACCCAAGCGATCAGACGGCCGTGGCCGACAGCGAGTTCTTCCGCTGGAAGCCGCGGTACGCCGCGACAAAGCCAGAGACCGAGCAGACCGCCCGCCGCAATCACCGCCAGCTGCCGCCAGGCCGGGCCGCCGGCCAGCATCACCACCAGCGCTAGCCCGGCCAGCAGCGCGCGCGGAAAGTCAGGCACCAGGCTGCGGATCATGCCGGCCAGGCCATGCGCCACCACGACCACCGCCACCAGTTTCAGCCCGTGCAGCACGGCCAGTGCCCCGGCCCCTTCAAGCCGCGGCGCCAGCAGGGCCAGCCCGAACAGCAGCAGCGCCGACGGCAGCGTGAAGCCGATGAAGGCCAGCAGGCCGCCGGTCCAGCCGCCACGCAGCAGGCCCACCGCGAAACCCAGCTGGCTGCTGGCCGGCCCCGGCAACGCCTGCGCGATGGCTAGCAATTGGGCGAAGCCGGTCTCGGTCAGCCAGCGGCGCCGCACCACGAACTCTTCGCGGAAGTACCCAAGGTGAGCGATGGGGCCACCGAAGCTGGTGAGGCCGAGACGAAGGAAGGTAAGGAAGAGGCGCAGGCGCATGGCGCGGGAGTTTACCCGCCCATCCTCGGACTATTGGAGTTCAGAGCGCGATCAACCCGTCAGCCCCGGTCCTATCCCGGTGGAGGGCCAGATATGCCTGCTGCTGCTTGCTAAAACCAGTTTGAACGGCTGGCTTGGATATGGACCATCGCTGGAGAATCTCGGGATCCAGGTTCTTGCTCACAAGAATCCCCCCGGCGTCCGAGAACGTCATTAGCGCCTGGTCAAACAGTGCATCAATGTGCGGGGATAGCATCAGTCCATTGGCGCCATCAAGTCGCTCGAAGTTGTCACTTTCACGCCAGGGCTTGATGTGGCTTGCCCTGAGCAGTCGCTTTTCCGAAACCCCGGTGACGCGGCACTGCGCACCCATCAGCAACGCGCGCCGTCGGAACAACCCTTGGCCAATCCGCGACGCGACGAGTTGCCGCTTTTGCGTTTCAGGGACATCATTCATTGCGTTCACGAACTCGATGTCGGCGATTTCCGGAACAGCGCCGTCACTGAGCGCAGGCAATAGCTCCTTGACCGCCTTTCCGGCGCCAATCAATCCGATCAGCAGAGCGCCTAGATCGTCCGAAATGGCGGCCAGGTATGCCCCCTGGTTCCCATGCCCGTTGGAACGAATGGGTGAATAGACCGAAGGAAGGAGCGGCGCGATTTCGTCGATGTGTGCGACGACGGCAACGGGAACCGGAGCTTCCTGGAAGGCAACCTCCAGCAGCCATCCCTCGTTGTCCCAATAATGACCCGTGTTCCCGAACTCAGTCGGTTTGGGCGCGGAATACGCCTCGGCCTGGACGATGCCCCAGGCACCGATCTGCCCGTCCGCAAACGAGAAGACCATGTCCCCGGGCATGGCCTTGACCATGTTGTCGTAGAACTCGTTGCGCGCCCCGTCGGCACGCGTCTTGGGCGACCACAGGTAGTCACCTTTGACCTCATGCTTTCGTGTCTGTTTGTGGTTTACCCACCAGCAGCGCACAGGACGCCCCCTCGATGGTTCCAGACCAGGCTAGCAGCCGGGCCGTTGCGCCGCCCCCCATCTAGAAATATTCTTGTCACATATTTCCACCATTCTGGAATTATGGAAACAAATCAGGTCATCGACGCCCTCTCCGCACTCGCCCAGCCCCACCGCCTGGCGGTGCACCGCTGGCTGGTCGAACGCGCGCCGGAAGGTGCCTTCGCCGGCGAAATAGCCGAATACCTCGGCCTCCCCACCACCACGCTTTCCTTTCACCTCAAGACATTGCAGCAGGCCGGGCTGATCGTGCCCGAGCCGAGCGGCCGGCACATCCGCTACCGGGCCGACCTTGACGCCGTCCAGGGCCTGGTCGTCTACCTCACCGAAAACTGTTGCGGCGGCGATGCCTCCCGCTGCGCCCCCGGACCCAGGAAAAACAGCGCATGACCCTGAAAATCGGCATCAACGGCTTCGGCCGGATCGGCCGCCTCGCCCTCCGCGCGGCGTTCGACTGGAAAGACGTGCAGTTCGTGCAGGTCAACGACCCGGTCGGGGACGCCGCCACCCTTGCCCACCTGCTCAACTTCGACTCGGTGCACGGCCGCTGGTCCCACGAGGCCAGCGCCGACGGCGACGCCCTGCTCATCGACGGCCGGCGCATCGCCACCACCCGCAACAAGGCCATCGGCGACACCGACTGGTCGGGCTGCGACGTGGTGATCGAAGCCAGCGGCAAGATGAAGACCACCGCCGTGCTGCAGGCCTACCTGGACCAGGGCGTGAAGCGCGTGGTCGTCACCGCGCCGGTGAAGGAAGCCGGCGTGCTCAACGTGGTGATGGGCGTCAACGATCATCTTTACGATCCGGACGCGCACCGCATCGTCACCGCAGCGAGCTGCACCACCAACTGCCTGGCCCCGATCGTCAAGGTCATCCACGAAGGCCTGGGCATCCGCCACGGCAGCATCACCACCGTGCACGACCTCACCAACACCCAGTCCATCCTCGACCAGCCGCACAAGGACCTGCGCCGCGCCCGCGCCTGCGGCATGAGCCTGATCCCCACGACCACCGGATCGGCCACGGCGATCACCGAAATCTTCCCGGAGCTGAAGGGGCGCCTCAATGGCCACGCCGTGCGCGTGCCGCTGGCCAACGCCTCGCTGACCGACGCGGTGTTCGAGGTCAAGCGCGAAACAACGGTCGAGGAAGTGAACGCGCTGCTCAAGGCCGCCGCCGATGGCCCGCTCCAGGGCATCCTCGGTTTCGAGACGCGCCCGCTGGTGTCGATCGATTACCGCAGCGACCCGCGCAGCAGCATCGTCGATGGCCCCTTCACCATGGTCGTCGCGGGCACCCAGGTGAAGATCTTCGCCTGGTACGACAACGAATGGGGCTACGCCAACCGCACGGTCGAGCTGGCCCGCAAGGTCGGCGCCGCGGGATGAACCCGCAGGTCCGCCAGTACCTGCTGGTGACGGCCAATTATTGGGCCTTCACCCTCACCGACGGCGCACTGCGCATGCTGGTGGTGCTGCATTTCCACCAGCTGGGCTATTCGCCGCTGCAGGTGGCGATGCTGTTCGTGTTCTACGAAGTCTTCGGCGTGGTCACCAACCTGGTCGGCGGCTGGCTGGGTGCACGCCTGGGACTCAACCGCACGATGAACCTTGGCCTGGTGCTGCAGGTTGGCGCACTCGCGATGCTTGCCGTGCCCGCGGCGATGCTGACGGTGCCCTGGGTGATGGCGGCCCAGGCCTTCAGCGGCATCGCCAAGGATCTCAACAAGATGAGTGCCAAGGGCAGCATCAAACTGCTGGTGCCGGGCGACCAGCAGGCACGCCTTTATCGCTGGGTGGCCATGCTCACGGGCTCGAAGAACGCGCTCAAGGGTGTCCATGCTCACGGGCTCGAAGAACGCGCTCAAGGGTGTCGGCTTCTTCCTGGGCGCCCTGCTGCTGGCCTGGCTGGGTTTTGCCGGCGCGGTGCTGGCGATGGCGGCGGCGCTGGCGCTGGTGTGGGTCGGCAGCCTGGTTTTCCTGCAGGCCGACCTCGGTCGGGCGAAGGCGAAGCCGAAGTTTCGCGAGCTGCTGTCCAAGAGTCCGGCCATCAACCGCCTGTCGGCCGCGCGGCTGTTCCTGTTCGGGGCGCGCGACGTCTGGTTCGTGGTGGCGCTGCCGGTGTTCCTGGCCGAGGTGCTGGGCTGGCCGCACGCCCGGGTCGGCGGCTTCATGGCGCTGTGGATCATCGGCTACGGCGGCGTGCAGGCCCTGGCACCGGCCATCACCGGGCTGCGTCGCGGACCGGTGCCCGATGGCCGCGCGGCCTTCGGCTGGGCGCTTCCCCTGGCGGCCCTAGCGGCTGGCATGGCAGCCGCCCTGTGGGCCGGCTGGCCGGCCCGGACGGTGCTGGTGGCCGGACTGCTGGCCTTCGGCGTGCTGTTCGCGCTGAACTCGGCGCTGCACAGCTACCTGATCGTCAGCTACGCCCGGGAAGACGGCGTGTCCCTGGACGTGGGCTTTTATTACATGGCCAACGCCGGCGGCCGCCTGCTGGGCACCGTGCTCTCGGGCGCGGTCTACCAGGCCTGGGGGCTGGCGGCCTGCCTGGCCGTCTCTGCGGCCTTCGTGCTGGTGGCGGCCGCGGTGTCCCTGGGCCTGCCCCGGCACGACCGCGCCGCCCCGACGCCGGTAAACTAAACGTTGCCTGAACAGATCGAAGGCGCCGCGCATCCTTTCACCTGCGGCCAGCCACTTCAGGGGTATGACGACCGCAATGTGCCCCAGCCCGACACCCGCCGCCGCGTCGCCCTGGCAGGATGACCTGCAGGCCGCCCGCGCCGGTGACTGCCTGGCCCTGGAGCGGGTGCTGACCCGTTCGCGCCAGGACCTGCGCCGCTACGCCGAGCACCACTGCGTGGTGAACGACGTCGAGGACGCCGTGCAGGAGTCGCTGTTCACCGCCTCGCGCAAGCTGGCCGACCTGCGCCAGCTCGAGTCCTTCACCTCCTGGACCTTCGCGAGGACAGCCTGCGCTGCGTTGCCACCGACGGCCATCGCCTGG